>DASZMW010000001.1:0-7396 GCA_035551735.1 Humibacter sp.
CCATCGGCCTTCCAGCCGTTCTCGCGATCATCACGTGGGGTGTCTTCATCCATGCCGGCTTCCGCGAGAAGGGCTGGAAGTACCTGAAGGACACGCTTTTCCCGCCTGGCGTGCCGTGGTTCCTGTACATCCTGCTGACGCCGCTGGAGTTCCTCTCCACCTTCATCGTGCGGCCGGTGACGCTCGCGTTGCGACTCACGATGAACATGATCGGCGGGCACATGTTGCTCGTGCTGTGCTTCACCGCGACGCAGTTCTTCTTCTTCACCGTGCTCGCCGACGGCAATCTCATCGGCCTGCTCGGCATCGGCACCTTCGGTTTCGGTCTGATCTTCATGGTGCTCGAGATCTTCATCGAGGTGCTTCAGGCTTACGTCTTCGCCATCTTGGCCTCCATCTACATCCAGCTGTCGGTCGTCGACGAGCATTGACCTGCTCGCCGCGCACCATTCTCACCAACCCTTCGAAAGGAACCGTCCCGTGAATATCGTCGGACAACTCGCCCCGCTCGCATTCGGTCTGGCCGTCATCGGCTCCGGTATCGGCGTCGGCTATGTGATCGGCAAGACGATCGAGTCTGTCGCTCGCCAGCCCGAGCTGCAGGGTCGCCTCACAACCCTGATGTTCCTCGGCGTGGCGCTCACAGAGGCACTCTGCTTCATCGCCATCGCCGTCGCGTTCATCCCGTTCCCCACTCCCAGCTAAACAGCCAGTTCGCTTAGTCAACCCGCACAGTCAAGGAGTCTGAATGCTTCCCGCATTCGTCAGTGCCGCAGCACAGGCAGAGGGCAGTCCGAACCCGGTGATCCCGGCCATCCCGGACCTCATCTGGGGCACGATCTCGTTCGTCATCATCCTGGTGTTCTTCATCTGGAAGGTGCTGCCGGCTATCAACAAGCTGCTTGACGAGCGCCGTGACGCGATCGACGGTGGACTCAAACGGGCCGAGCAGGCTCAGAACGAGGCGCATGCCGCGCTTGAGCAGTACACGGCGCAGCTTGCAGAAGCTCGCTCCGAGGCCGGCCACATCCGCGACCAGGCCAGGACAGAGGGCGCCGCGATCCTCGCAGAGTTGAAGGAACAGGCCTCGTCAGAGGCGGCGCGCATCACCGCCAACGCGCAAGTGCAGATCGAGTCGGAGCGCGCAGCCGCACTCGCCTCGCTTCGTTCGGATGTCGGAACGCTCGCCCTCGACCTGGCATCCACCGTCGTCGGCGACGTGCTTTCCGACGACAAGCGTTCGACCGCCATCGTCGACAAATTCCTCGCGGACCTCGACGCCGACGAGAAGTCGAAGGCGGGCAAGTAAGTGGGGTCCGCTACCAGAGAGTCCTTCGAGCGTGCTGAGGCCGAACTGGCCGCGGCATCCGGGGTGACTCTGACGACGGGCGAGCAGCTCCTCATGGCGGGACGGGCCATCAGCGGCTCGTCGCAGCTGCGGTCGGTTCTGGCAGATCCCTCGGTGGCGCCGGGCGAGAAGTCGGCGCTGATCGGAACCATCTTCGGCGCGCTCGAGCCGACGGCATCGAAGCTGCTGCACGGCCTGACGGACTCGCGGTGGTCGAACGCCAGCCAGATGCTCGACAGCATCGAAGAGATCGGCATCAGGGCGATCGCCCAGTCCTCCGGCGACGACGGCACGATCGAGTCCGAACTGTTCGCTTTCGCCAGGGCCGTCGAAAGCGATCCGGAACTCGAGCTCGCCCTTGGCAGCAAGCTCGGCGATCCCGCTCCACGAGTCGCGCTCGTCGACCGCCTGCTGAACGGCCGTATCAGCGAGGCAAGCCTGGTGCTGGTGCGCTATATCGTGCAGAACCAGCGCGGCCGTCGCATCGGCGAGCTCATCTCGCACGTCGCAGGAGTCGTGGCGGAAGATGCCGGAGCGATCGTGATCGACGTCACTGCGGCATCCACGCCGACCGACGCACAGCTCGAGCGACTTCGCTCGGTGCTCGCCACCCGCTACGGACGCACTCCCCGCTTCAACCTCAGTGTCGACCCCGAGCTCGTCGGAGGCCTGCGAGTGCAGGTCGGCGACGAGATGATCGATGGCAGCATCGCTAGCCGCCTCGCGGATCTACGACTTCGACTCGCCGGCTGACCCCGGCACACGACGTACACACCAAGGAAGACGAAATGGCAGACATCAGCATCAGCCCCGATGAGATTCGGGCGGCACTCAAAGACTTCGTCGCCGGCTACGAGCCGGAGGCGGTCGTCGCGACCGAGGTCGGCGCCGTCGTCGATGCAGCGGACGGCATCGCCCACGTCGAGGGCCTTCCCGGTGCGATGGCCAACGAACTGCTCCGTTTCGACGACGGAACGCTCGGCCTCGCGCTGAACCTGGACGAGAACGAGATCGGTGTCGTCGTGCTCGGCGAGTTCGCCGGTATCGAGGAGGGCCTGCCGGTCACCAGAACCGGTGAGGTGCTCTCCGTCGCCGTCGGCGATGGTTACCTCGGCCGCGTCGTCGACCCGCTGGGCAACCCGATCGATGGTCTCGGCACGGTGGAGACGGTCGGTCGCCGAGCACTCGAGCTGCAGGCGCCGGGCGTCATGCAGCGCAAGAGCGTGCACGAGCCGCTGCAGACCGGCATCAAGGCGATCGACGCCATGATCCCGATCGGACGCGGCCAGCGCCAGCTGATCATCGGCGACCGCCAGACCGGTAAGACGGCCATCGCGATCGACACGATCATCAACCAGAAGGACAACTGGGAGTCCGGAGACCCGACGAAGCAGGTTCGCTGCATCTACGTTGCGATCGGCCAGAAGGGCTCGACCATCGCGTCGGTCAAGGGTGCGCTCGAAGACGCCGGTGCTATGGAGTACACGACCATCGTTGCGGCTCCGGCATCCGATCCGGCCGGCTTCAAGTACCTCGCTCCTTACACCGGCTCGGCCATCGGCCAGCACTGGATGTACGAGGGCAAGCACGTGCTGATCGTCTTCGACGACCTGTCGAAGCAGGCTGAGGCGTATCGCGCGGTTTCGCTGCTGCTGCGTCGCCCGCCGGGGCGCGAGGCATACCCGGGTGACGTCTTCTACCTGCACTCCCGTCTGCTGGAGCGTTGCGCGAAGCTGTCCGACGAGCTCGGCGCGGGTTCGATGACCGGACTGCCGATCATCGAGACCAAGGCGAATGACGTGTCGGCGTACATTCCGACCAACGTGATCTCGATCACGGACGGCCAGATCTTCCTGCAGTCCGACCTGTTCAACGCGAACCAGCGTCCGGCGGTCGACGTCGGCATCTCGGTCTCGCGTGTCGGCGGTGACGCTCAGGTGAAGTCGATCAAGAAGGTGTCGGGAACGCTGAAGCTCGAGCTCGCGCAGTACCGCGCGCTGGAGGCGTTCTCGATGTTCGCGTCCGACCTCGACGCGGCATCCCGTCGCCAGCTCGCCCGCGGTGCCCGCCTCACGGAGCTGCTCAAGCAGCCGCAGTACTCCCCATTCCCGGTGCAGGATCAGGTCGTTTCGATCTGGGCCGGCACCAATGGAAAGCTCGACGAGGTGCCGGTGGAAGACATCCTGCGCTTCGAGTCGGAGTTCCTCGACTACCTGCGCCGCAACACGACCGTGCTCGACACTCTCCGCGATACCAACGTTCTCGACGACGACTCTGTCGCCACACTCGAGCGCTCGGTGGATGCCTTCAAGCTCGAGTTCCAGACGGGTGAGGGCAAGCCCCTCGTCGCGCCGGGCAGCGAGCGCTACGAGGCGATCGAGGAAGAGGAAGTCGACCAGGAGAAGATCGTCACCGGCCGTCGCTGAGCGACCGGTAACGACCACGAGAGTTAGACAGGAGTCCCATGGCAGCGCAACTTCGGGTCTACCGGCAGCGCATCCGCTCTGCCCAGACGACGAAGAAGATCACCCGCGCGATGGAGCTGATCTCGGCGAGCCGCATCTACAAGGCGCAGGCTCGTGTGCAGGCATCCGCCCCATACACGCGGGCGATCACCCGCGCCGTGTCGGCGGTGGCGACGCACTCGAACGTTTCACACCTGCTCACCACCGAGCCGGAGAACGTGCAGCGCGCTGCGGTTGTGATCTTCTCCTCCGACCGCGGACTGGCCGGTGCGTTCAACTCGCAGGTGATCCGCGAGGCGCTCGAACTCGAGTCCTTGCTCATCTCGCAGGGCAAAGAGGTCGTGTTCTACCTGGTCGGCCGTAAGGCCGTCGGGTTCTTCGCCTTCCGCAAGCGCGCAAGTATCAAGGACTGGGTCGGCATCACCGATGCGCCGGCGTTCGACAACGCGCTTGAGATCGGTGAAGAGCTCGTGGCAGCGTTCTCGAAGGATGCGGCAGAGGGCGGCGTCGATGAGATCCACATCGTCTACAACCGCTTCGTCAGCATGCTCGTGCAGACCCCAAGGGTCGTGCGCCTTCTCCCGCTGGAGCTGGTCGAGGGCGTCGACGCCGTCGAAGACAAGTCGACGCTTCCGCTCTACGAGTTCGAGCCGGATGCCAGCACGGTGCTCGATGCATTGCTTCCCGCCTACATCCACAGCAGGCTCTACAACGCGCTGCTCGAATCCGCTGCGGCGAAGCACGCAGCAACTCAGAAGGCGATGAAGTCGGCGAGCGACAATGCCGACAAGCTCATCACCAACTACACACGCTTGGCCAATAACGCCCGCCAGTCCGAGATCACCCAGCAGATCTCCGAGATCGTTGGCGGCGCTGACGCGCTGGCCTCCAAATAATCGTCTCGAGACGAACAGAGAGAGAAGAAATGACACCGACAGCCACCGCCGACACTCAGGCCGCGGCAGCGGACACGACGCCGGGCGTCGGCCGCATCGCTCGCGTCACCGGCCCCGTCGTCGACATCGAGTTCCCGCACGACTCGCTTCCCGAGATCTACAACGCTCTCAAGACGACGATTTCGTTCACCGGCGACGAAGAAGAAGCCCACGAGATCACGCTCGAGGTCGCTCAGCACCTCGGTGACGACCTGGTGCGCGCCATCGCGCTGAAGCCGACCGACGGTCTTGTCCGTGGCCAGGAGGTGCGCGACACCGGCGCTGCGATCAGCGTGCCGGTCGGCGACGTGACCAAGGGCAGGGTGTTCAACGTCATCGGCGAGGTGCTCAACGCCGAGCCCGGCGAGAAGATCGAGATCACCGAGCGCTGGCCGATCCACCGCAAGGCTCCGGCGTTCGACCAGCTCGAGTCGAAGACCCAGATGTTCGAGACCGGCATCAAGGTCATCGACCTGCTCACACCGTATGTGCTGGGTGGAAAGATCGGCCTCTTCGGAGGTGCCGGTGTCGGCAAGACGGTGCTCATCCAGGAGATGATCCAGCGCGTCGCGCAGGACCACGGTGGTGTGTCGGTGTTCGCCGGCGTCGGCGAGCGCACCCGTGAGGGAAACGACCTGATCCACGAGATGGAAGAGGCGGGAGTCTTCGACAAGACCGCCCTCGTGTTCGGCCAGATGGACGAGCCGCCGGGGACCCGTCTTCGCGTCGCTCTGTCGGCTCTGACGATGGCGGAGTACTTCCGCGACGTGCAGAAGCAGGACGTGTTGCTGTTCATCGACAACATCTTCCGCTTCACGCAGGCCGGCTCAGAGGTGTCGACGCTTCTCGGCCGCATGCCCTCCGCCGTTGGTTACCAGCCGAACCTCGCCGATGAGATGGGTGTGCTCCAGGAGCGCATCACCTCGACGCGTGGCCACTCGATCACATCGCTGCAGGCCATCTACGTGCCGGCTGACGACTACACTGACCCGGCGCCGGCGACGACGTTCGCCCACCTCGATGCGACGACCGAGCTCTCCCGTGAGATCGCATCGCAGGGTCTCTACCCCGCGGTCGACCCGCTGTCCTCGACGAGCCGCATCCTGGATCCGCGTTACCTGGGCGAGGACCACTACCGCGTGGCCACCACGGTGAAGCAGATCCTGCAGAAGAACAAGGAACTGCAGGAGATCATCGCGATCCTGGGTGTCGACGAGCTCTCCGAAGAAGACAAGGTCACCGTCTCGCGTGCCCGCCGCATTCAGCAGTTCCTGTCCCAGAACACGTATATGGCGAAGAAGTTCACCGGTGTCGAGGGCTCGACGGTCCCGCTGAAGGACACCATCGAGTCGTTCGACGCGATCGCCCGCGGTGAGTTCGACCACGTGGCAGAGCAGGCATTCTTCAACGTCGGTGGGATCTCGGATGTCGAGGCCAAGTGGGCGCAGATCCAGAAGGAGAATGGCTGACCATGGCCACTCTGAAGGTCAGCGTCGTCTCCGCCGACGCCGAGGTCTGGTCCGGCGAGGCATCCATGGTGGTCGCCCGCACGGTCATCGGCGAGATCGGAATTCTGCCGGGTCACACGCCGGTGCTCGGCGTGCTGGCCGAGGGCGAGGTGCGCATCACTCTGCCGGGTGGTGAGCGTCTGATCGCGAACGCCGCAGACGGATTCGTCTCGTTCGAGAACAACGAACTCACGGTGCTCGCCGGCAAGGCGCAGCTCGTCTAGCAGCAACGTCATCTGGCGAGGGGAACGAGATGGCCGATCAAGACGACCGCGTCGAACGACAGTTCGGTGACGTGCGTGTTCCGATGCTGATCGCGATGGCAGGGCTTCCCGGTGCCGGGAAGTCCACCATCGCTGAGGTGCTCAGCGCCAGATTGAGCGCGACCATCGTCTCGGTCGACCCGATCGAATCGGCGATCCTTCTCGCGGGAATCGACTCAGACCAGCCAACGGGCCTCGCCGCGTACCTGGTCGCCGAGACCCTCGCCGAGCAGGTGCTCATGTCGGGACACACGGTGATCGTGGACGCGGTCAATGCTGTCGAGCCGGCGCGCTTGCAGTGGCGGGATCTCGCTGCCAGGGCCGAAGTGCCGTTGCGCGTCATCGAGGTCGCCTGCTCCGACGCCGACCTGCACAGGGATCGTCTCGAGAAGCGTGTGCGCAATCTTCCACACGTGGAGGAGACATCGTGGCGGGCGGTCGAGCAGAGCCTCGAGGACTACCAGGAATGGAAGGGCGAATGCGCCGAGCTGCCTCGCATCACGGTCGACACGGTGAATTCGCTCGGGCAGAACGTGGACGCGGCCATCAGGTTCATCGCTCCGTGACGGGCGGGCCGCGCGATCAGCGCATCGCGTCGTCCGCATCCGGCGCACAGCAGTGCTGATTCTCCTTCCGCCGTCGGAATCGAAACGACCGGGAGGACGCGGGCGGAGCACGCTCGACATCGAAGGCCTGCGGTTTCCCTCGCTCTCCGATGCCCGCGGTACGACCGTGAACGCGCTCGTCGTGCACTCTCGATCGAATGACGCAGAGGCGGCAGCGAAGTCGCTGGGCATCCCTCGCACCTTGGTCGGTGAGCTGGCCACCAACGCCGTGCTCTATGAGGCGCCAGTGCTGCCCGCGATCGATCGCTACA
>DASZMW010000002.1:0-1931 GCA_035551735.1 Humibacter sp.
TGTCTGTGATCGAGGCGCACTCGGCCGCGGTCAGTCCGCAGTGGCTCCTTCAACGCGTTAAAGGCACCACATCGGCCGAGCTCGGCGCCGGACTCGAACAGCTCATAAGATCGGGCACCCTGGCGCCCGGGGCACAGCTTCCGACGATCCGCGACCTCGCCCAGGTCGCCTCCACGAGCGTCGGGACGATCCTCGCCGTGTGGAACCACCTGCGCGAAGCCGGGCTCATCGAGACCCACCGGCGAGGCGGAACGACGGTGCGCGCTGCTGCCGCTGTCCATGTCGTCTCCGACTGGTCGTCGATCGACTTTCAGCAGGGCGAACCGGACATCTCCCTGCAGCCGGAGCTGGGCAGCGCGCTACTCGACAGCCTCACAGCTCCCAACCTCAACGTCTTCGGTCGCGAGTACATGACGGAACGGCTGCATTCCGCCGTCGCTCCGAGCTGGCCGTTCACGGCCGACGCCTGGATGACCGCCGGCGGCGGAACGGAGGCGCTCCTTCTCGCGACCGCTGCAGCGGCGGAACCGGGTTCGTCGGTGGCCGTCGACGAACCCGCCAGCCCAGGTTTCCTCGACACCCTCCGGGACCTGGATCTGCGGCCCATAGCCGTTGCGGCCGATGAATCCGGACCGCTTCCGGCATCGCTGGCCGATGCGATCGAAGCGGGTGCGACAGCCTTCATCTTCCAGCCGGGCGCCCCGTTCGCCGTCGACCACGCAGTGACCACGCAGCGCGCGCTCGAGCTCGCGGCCACCCTGTCACGTGCCGAGAATTCGCACGTCGTCGTCGTCGAAGACGATTCGATCGGTCCGCTCGCACGGCGTGCCGTCCCGACGCTCGGACAGGAGCTCACGGGGCGCGTGCTGCGCGTGCGCAGCTATTGCAAGGCCTACGGCATCGATGTACGGACCTCGGTGATCGGCGGCCCGCGACGACTCATCGACCGTGCGATCGCACTTCGAAGCCACGGCGTCGGTTCCAACAGCCGGATTCTGCAGAACGCGCTCGCTTATCTCGTTCAAGATGACGATGCGAACGCTCGCGTAGCCGACGCTCGCGAGCGTTACGAGCGTCGCAGGGAGCTGCTCGTCGAAGCTCTGCGTCGACGAGATCTCACCGTGCACGTTGGTGCAGACGGCATTGTCCTCTGGGTCGAGGTCGCGGACGAGACCGACGCCCTCGTCGGACTCGCCGCCAAGGGCATCCTGGCGGGGGCTGCTGCCAAGTCCTTCGTCGTCCGGCCGGAGCATCCGATGATCAGGCTCTCGGCGATGCAGCTCCCGGAAGACGACACGGCTGCCTTCGAACGGCTCGCGGAGACGATCACCTTTGCCGCGCAAGGCGGCAGGCGCGAGTTCTTCGACTGACGTTCTGCCTCGAAGGTTCCCTCCGACGTATCCGTGCACGTCGCCACCGTCGGCTCGTTCCGCTCGGGCGGCGTGCGCGAACGGAACGCCCCGCCATGGCATACGTGCACCCTCGCGACACATGGTCCCGACACAGGGTGTAACAAAAATACAAAATTGAAAACAAAGGCACTCTCGCCCTCGACGATCAGTAGCGTCACTCACGCAATACCTGGCTCCTGATTTGGTTTCGGCCGCGCTTCGCGGCGAATGACAGCGCGTTAGAGAGGTGCATCCATGTCCATCCAGATTCTTGGAATGGTTTCAACGAACTACGGGTCCGAGAGCGTGGGCTGGAAGGGCCAGCTCGTCGACCCGAGGTACCTGGCGGACTTCGCCAAGGCTCACGAGGAGGCCGGCTTCGATCGTGCACTCGTGGCACACAGCGCCAGCTCGCCCGACGGCCTCGCCGTCGCGGCTCACGTGCTGTACAACACGGACCGACTCGGCGTGCTGATTGCTCAGCGCCCCGGCTTCGTCGAGCCCACGTTGACCGCCCGCAAGCTCGCGACTCTCGAGAAC
>DASZMW010000003.1:0-15594 GCA_035551735.1 Humibacter sp.
CGAGGTTGTGGTGGATGAACTCCTCCAGCGAGCGGAGATAGACGGCGTTCTCGTCCTCCTCGGTCACGGTCAAGCCGAGCACGTCGACGTAGAACTCGCGAGAGCGCTTCAGGTCGGTGACGACGAGCTCCACGTAGGCGCAGCGCAGGATGTCCGGTGCCTGCACTGTCGGCGTCGCGACGGGATTGTCGGTGGCGATGGGCGCCTCCTGCGACACGTAGAACCCGGAGGAGGTGAGGGTCATGTCCTTGCGTCTGGTCATCTCAGCGTCCTTGCTGGTTCACTGCTTGCCGAAGGTGGGGTTCGGGGTGGGGCCGAGCGTGATGTGTACAGCCTGCTGGTCGGTGTAGAAGTCGATCGAGCGATAGCCGCCCTCGTGTCCCAGGCCGGATGCCTTCACCCCGCCGAACGGAGTGCGCAGGTCGCGCACGTTGTTGGAGTTCAACCACACCATGCCCGCCTCGATCGCCTGGGCGAAGTTGTGCGCTCGTTTCAGGTCGTTGGTCCAGACGTACGCGGCGAGACCGTACTTGACACCATTCGCAAGCGCGAGCGCTTCCTCGTCCGAGTCGAACGGGGTGATCGCGACGACCGGGCCGAAGATCTCCTCCTGGAAGATGCGGGCATCCGGCTTCACGTCGGCGAAGACGGTCGGGGCGACGAAGTTGCCGGTCTCGAACCCCTCTGGACGTCCGCCTCCCGCCACCAGTCGTCCCTCCGTCTTGCCGAGTTCGACGTAGCTCATCACCTTCGCGAAGTGCTCAGGGTGCACGAGTGCGCCGACTTCGGTCGCCTCATCGTGCGGGTATCCGATCCTCACCCGCCCGGCCTGCGCCGCGTACCGTTCGACGAACTCGTCGTACACCGGCCGCTCGACCAGGATGCGACTGCCGGCTGTGCAGCGCTCGCCGTTGAGGGAGAAGACGCCGAAGATCGTCGCGTCGATCGCGGCATCCAGGTCGGCGTCAGCGAAGACGACGGCGGGCGATTTGCCCCCCAGCTCCATCGACAGCCCCTTCAGGTACGGTGCCGCATTCGCGAAGATGAGCTGGCCGGTGCTGCTCTCGCCGGTGAACGAGATGAGCGGAACGTGCGGATGCTTGACCAGCGCGTCACCGGCATCCTCACCCAGTCCGTTGACGAGGTTGAACACCCCCTTCGGCAGCCCGGCCTCCTCGAAGATGCCCGCCCACAAGGATGCCGACAACGGCGTGAACTCGGCAGGCTTGAGCACCACCGTGTTGCCGGTCGCGAGCGCCGGGCCGAGCTTCCACGACTCGAGCATGAACGGTGTGTTCCACGGTGTGATGAGCCCCGCGACGCCGATCGGTTTGCGGTTCACGTAGTTCATCTGGCGCCCGGGAACCTTGAACGCGTCGTCCGCCTGGGCGACGATCAGGTCGGCGAAGAATCGAAAGTTCTCGGCGGCGCGACGGGCCTGTCCGAGCGCCTGCGTGATCGGCAGGCCGGTGTCGAACGTCTCGAGCTCGGCGAGGCGGGCATCCCTCGACTCGACGATGTCCGCGATGCGATGCAGCACGCGGGATCGCTCGCGGGGGACCATGCGCGGCCAGGGTCCCTCGGTGAACGCGCGACGTGCTGCGGCGACGGCTCTGTCGACGTCGGCCTTCTTGCCGGCGGCCGCCCGAACGTACGTCTCATTGGTGACCGGGTCGAGCACGTCGAACGTGTCGCCGTCGATCGAGTCGACGAAGTCCCCGTCGATGTAGTGCCGGATGTGTTCGGGCAGGCCGTCGGGTACGCGACCGGGTGCGAGCGCCGTCTCGGTGTCGGTCATGCTTCCTCCAGGTGGTCGTGATGGCGGGCTGAGACGAACTCATTCATCGTGCGCCAGCGATGGTCGCGTGCTGCCAGCTCGATCGTGAGCGCGGGCGCGCCCTCTTCGATGAGACGCAGGATGTCTTCGTGTTCCTGAACGGAATGCTCGGCTCGCTCCGGGATGACCGCGAACGTCGAATCGCGCACGTCGGGAAGTCGTCGCCAGCCGCGGTGCACGAGGTCGAGAATGTGCGGGTTCGGGCAGCGCTCGAACAGGATGGTGTGGAACTGATGGTTGAGTCGGGTGAACTCGTTCGCGTCGAAGTGGTCGAGCAGCCGCTGCAGCAGTTCGTTCACGGCGCGTGCCTCGGCCACCACTTCGGGCGTCAGCAGCGCAGCCGCGAGCGAGATCGCGGAGCCCTCGACCAGCCCGAGAGTCTGCATCGTGTAGACGTATTCCGACTCGTCCGGCACGGCCACCCGCGCCCCGACGTTGTGCTCGAAGGTGACGTAACCCTCCGCCTCGAGCCGCCGGATCGCCTCCCGCACCGGCACGACGCTCATGCCGAGTTCGTCAGCGATGGCGCCGAGCACCAGCCGGTAGCCGGGGGAGTAGAGGTGGCGCACGATGCGGTCATGAACATGGTCGTAGGCGCGCTGCGATTTGCTCTCGGTCTGAACCGCCGGATCGGCCCGTGCCGGCGCGTCGGTCATGATTCGTTCTCGCCCGGGTCGCGCCGCTCGTACTTCGCGCGCCACTGGGCGTTCATCGGGAATAGCCCGTCGAGCGGATGCCCGAGCGCGGCCTGCTGCGCGACGTAGGCATCCTCGCCTTCCTGCGCGAGCGCCGCGTCGACGACCTCTTCGGCGAGGGCGGCCGGAATGACCAGCACCCCGTCGGCGTCACCGACGATGACGTCGCCCGGCTGCACGGTCGCGCCGCCGCAGGCGATGGTGAGGTCGGCGTCCCATGCAACGTGACGGCGCCCGAGCACGGCAGGATGCGCGCCGGCGGCGAACACGGGAAGGCCCACTGCGGCGACGGCATCCGCGTCGCGTACGGCGCCGTCGGTGACGATGCCCGCAGCACCCGCGGCGTTCGCACGGATCGCGAGAATGTCGCCGAGCGTGCCGGCCGCCACGTCTCCCCGGGCCTCGATCACGATGACCTCGCCGGGCAGCACGGCATCGAACGCACGCTTCTGCGCGTTGTACCCGCCGCCGTGTGAGGCGAACAGGTCCTCACGATTCGGCACGAACCGCAGTGTCTTCGCGGTGCCGACCAGCTTCTTCTCCGGGTGCAGCGGACGCAGCCCGTCGATCGACACGTTGTTCAACCCGCGCTTGCGCAACTGGGAGGAGAGGCTGGCGGTGGGGGCCTTCTCGAGCTTCGCGCGGAACTCTGGTGAGAGCACGTAGCCACGCACTGCGTTCTCCGGAGCAAGACCTGCCGCTTCACGTGACCCCCACGCGTCCTCGCGCTGCTGGTCGTCGGCAGCGGGCAGCGAGCCGAGCTCGGCGGCGAAACCGTGCTCGCCCTGCACCACGAGGGTGACGAGCCTGCCGGAGCTCGGCGCGCCGGGGGCATCCGGTGCGTCCACCTCGACCTCGACGACGTCACCGGGAACGACGACGGATGACCCGGCAGGCGTGCCCGTCAGGATGACGTCCCCCGGCTCGAGAGTGAGGTGCTGCGAGAGGTCAGCCACGAACTGCGCGAGTGGGAAGAGCAGCCCGGCCGTTGTGTCGTTCTGTACGAGCCGCCCGTTGACCCACGTGCTCAGTCGGAGGGCGGCGGGATCGACCGCGCGCGCGTCGATCAGTCGCTCGCCGATGGGTGTGAATCCGTCCCCGCCCTTCGACCGCAGGTTCGACCCCTTGTCATTGGCGCGCAGGTCGTACAGGCCGAAATCGTTCGCCGCGGTGACCCACGCCACGTAGCTCCAGGCATCCTCGAGCGTCACTCGACGGGCCGCTCTGCCGATGACCAGTGCGATCTCTCCCTCGAAGGCGAGCAGCTCGGTGCCGAGGGGCCGCTCGATGATGCCGCCCGAGGCAGCTATCGAGCTGGACGGCTTGAAGAAGTACGACGGGGCCGAAGGTCTACGACCCCGCTGATCGGCGCGGGACGCGTAGCTGAGGTGAACGGCGATGACCTTGCCCGGGCGAGCGGGGAGCGCGGCGAAGCGGGCATCCGTGCTGGTGTGCAGGTCGTCTCCGCCGTTAGCCATGCCGTCGTCAGCCATGCCTGAGCTCCTTCGCCGTCGAATGGTATCTCAAATCGTATATGTTTCAGGATGGCGCCGCCACCTCCCGACCCGACCCGGCGCGACCCGACCCGACCCGACCCGACCCAGTCACCCCGCAGCAGGCCACGCGAAAACAGGCGAGATCGCGCTCTCCTCCCGAGAACAGGCGAGAATCGCCTGTTCTCGGGACGACGTCCTGTTTTCGTGCGGCGCTGCGCCGGAGCTGATTGCGGCGCGGCGGCGACGGCAGGCTCAGCCGCCCAGCGACGCCCGGATGCCATCGGCCGCTTGCGTCAGCCGCGCGGCCAGCACGCCCGGTTCGTGCTCACTCTGCAGATACACGACTCCGACGGCCGCGGCCGCACGGCCCCTCAGCGCGAGCGGCACGGCAACGGAGCGCAGGCTCGGGATGACCTCATCGTGACTGACCGCGTAGCCGCGTGCCACGGCACCCGTCACGCGCACAGCGTCGGCGTCGGCCGGCCACAGTGCAGGCGGCACGAGTGTGAGAATCGCGCGCCCGGGGGCGCCGAGGGCGACCGGATGCCGCGACCCCGGCCGCTGAGCAACCGACGCGATCGCATGCCGCGGCTCGACGCTCACCAATGTGACGCACTCGTCGCGGTCGAGCACGGCGATGAAACACGTCATGCCGAGCTCGTTAGCGACCGCGGTGAGCTCGGGGAGAGCCTCCGCCTGAAGGTCGTGGGCCACGCCGGCTGCCAGGGCCGCGAGGCGGGCGCCGAGATCGACGCGGCCCGCAGCATCCCGCGTCACGAGGCCGTGGTCCTCGAGCGTGCGAACCAGGCGATAGGCAACGGAGCGGTGCACGTCGAGCCTGACAGCGATCTCGTCGATCGTGAGCGGAGCGAGCGCATCGGAGAGAATCTCGAGCACACGGATACCGCGACTCAACGTCTGCGATGCCGGGGAGGGTCGCGACGCGCCAGACGTCGGCGACGGGTCGGTGGCGGTCATCGGCATCCTTGCGGGTAGTCGTCACTGCGAGATACGATCTGTTCAATATTAGAGCATCGCGTTCGATTATAGAACACGTTCGGTGATAGAACAATGCGACGGATGCCCAGGGCGCAAGGAGGCACCCCTATGCAGTTCCACCACAACGGGTACGTGTCGGGAGATCCGCGACAGCTGCCCGCGGAGGGTACTGGCCTCGATCGGCCCGCCGACCTGCCAGACGAGATGGACGTACTCGTCGTCGGCACCGGCCCCGCCGGTATGGTGGCGGCCGCCCAGCTCTCACGGTTCACCGGCGTGAACACCCGCGTGATCGACCGTCGGCCGGGACGCCTCGAGATCGGCCAGGCCGACGGCATCCAGGCGCGCAGCGTCGAGACGTTCCAGGCGTTCGGGTTCGCGGAGCGCATCATCGCCGAGGCGTATCGCATCACCGAAATGGCGTTCTGGAAGCCGGACCCGGCCGATCCCTCGCGCATCGTGCGCGCCGCCGTCGCCCCCGATGACCCGACCGGCATCAGCGAGTTTCCGCACCTGCTCGTGAATCAGGCGCGCGTGCTCGACTACTTCGCCGAATTCATGGCGAACGCCCCGACGCGCATGCACCCGGACTACGGGTGGGAGTTCCGTGGACTCGAGATTGGCGAGGGGGAGTACCCGGTAGCGGTCAGCCTGGTGCGCACCGACGGGCCGGATGCCGGCACCGAGCGCACCGTCCACGCCAAGTACGTCGTCGGCGGCGACGGCGCCCGCAGCTCTGTGCGCGACGCGATCGGCGCCGTGCACCTCGGCGCCCAGTCGAACCACGCGTGGGGCGTGATGGACGTTCTCGCCGTGACGGACTTCCCCGACATCCGCACCAAGTGCTCGATCCAGTCGGAGGCGGGCAACATCCTGCTCATCCCGCGCGAGGGTGGCTACCTGTTCCGCATGTACGTCGACCTCGGCGAGGTGCCAGAGGACGATAACGGCTCGGTGCGCGCCACGACCCTCGAGCAGATCATCGCCAAGGCGAACGAGATTCTGCATCCCTATTCACTCGACGTGCGCAATGTCGCCTGGCACAGCGTGTACGAGGTCGGGCACCGGCTGACCGACCGGTTCGACGACGTTCCCGTCGAAGAGATCGGCGAGCGGATGCCCAGGGTCTTCATCGCGGGCGACGCCTGTCACACCCACAGCGCGAAGGCCGGGCAGGGCATGAACGTCTCGATGCAGGACGGCTGGAACATCGGCTGGAAACTCGGGCACGTGCTGGCAGGTCTCAGCCCGCAGAGCCTGCTCGCGACGTATTCAGCCGAGCGGCACGTCATCGCCCAGAACCTCATCGACTTCGATCGCGAGTGGTCGACGCTGATGGCGACCAAGCCGGAAGACCTCGACGATCCGACCGAGCTCGAGGACTTCTACGTCGCGACCGCCGAGTTCCCGGCCGGCTTCATGACCCAGTACCAGCCGTCGATGATCGTGACGGATGCCTCGCATCAACAATTCGCGACCGGATACCCGATCGGCAAACGCTTCAAGTCCGCGATGGTGTCGCGGGTGTCGGACGGCAACCCCGTGCAGTTCGGACATCACGCCAGTGCCGACGGCCGCTGGCGCGTGTACGTGTTCGCCGACGCGGGCGGCCAGCATGAGGCATCCGCTGTCTCGAAGTGGGCGCGGTGGATGGCCGAGTCTGCGGACTCACCGGTCCTACGATTCACCCCTGAAGGTGCTGAGATCGACTCCGTGTTCGACGTGAAGGTGATCTATCAGCAGCCGCACGGCCAGCTCGACACGATCGCCTCACCGGAGCTCTTTCTGCCGCGTGCCGGACGGTTCGGGCTGATCGACTACGAGAAGGTCTACGCGGCGCTGCCCGACGACGACGTCTTCGATGCGCGCGGCGTCGACCGTAGCGGTGTGGTCGTGGTGGTGCGTCCCGACCAGTACGTGTCGGCGGTGCTGCCGCTGTCGGCCACCGACGAGCTGGCTGCCTTCTTCGAGGGCGTCATGCTGCCGTCCCCGCCGGTCGAGTAGCGGGCGCTACGAGTTCACGCGGATGATCTCCTGCTGGTACGGCGCGATCACCGAGGGGGAGATGCGACAGTCCAGCAGCAGGAAGCGGCGGGTCGAGGCATCCTCGCGCGTCCACGACGCCAGCCGGTCGAGGTCGGCGATGTCACGCACGACGACGCCCTCGGCCCCGACAGCACGGGCAAGTCCGGCGAAGTCGACCTCAGGAATGAGCATCGGCCCCTTCGCAAGCCCCTTGAGGCCATAGAGGTGGACCTCGGCGGCATAGGCTCCGTCGTTCCAGACCACGGCCATGCCGTGCCCGCCCGCGACGCGCACCGCCGTCTCGAGATCGGCGAGCGCCATCAGCCCGCCGCCGTCGCCGGTCGTGAGCACGATCGTCGAGTCGGGTCGTGCCATGGCGGCGCCGGCGACCGACGGGAACCCGAGCCCGATCGACTGGTA
This sequence comes from Humibacter sp., assembly GCA_035551735.1. Lineage (GTDB taxonomy): Bacteria > Actinomycetota > Actinomycetes > Actinomycetales > Microbacteriaceae > Humibacter. Next base: position 7,473 of record DASZMW010000003.1, read on the forward strand.
CGCGGTTCCGACCATGATCATGCGGTCGGGCGACGCCACCGGCCAGTACATGTTCGCCCAGCCGATGAAGTGGCCGCCGTCCGAGACGACCACGCGGTCCTCCGGCAGCCACTCGGCGATGCTTGCGGCGACGGAGCGTGGGTCGAGTCTGCCGTCCGGAGCGACGCCGTCACCGGCATCCCGCGCGATCAGGGCGGCGAGGTCGATGCTCTCGCGCCATCCGCTCGGGTCGGCTCCCAGGCGGTCGAGCTCTGCGACGAGTTCGCCGGCCACCACCGCGGCGTCCCCGCGTATGTACCCGCCGACGTTCGGATGCGTCGCAGCGGGCGCCATGTCGACCTGCACCACGCGGGTGCCCGGCGCGAACAGCTCGCCGAACCGCATCGTGAATTGGCTGAGGGATGCCCCGAAAACGACGACGACGTCGGCCTGCCTCACCAGGTCCATCGCTCCCTCCGCACCGAAACCGCCGGTGACGCCGAGGTCGTACCGCGGGTCGGGGAAGACTCCGCGCCCGAGCGCGGTGCCCGCCGTGACCGCACCCGTGGCCTCGGCGAGGACGCCGAGCGCGTCGCCAGCCCCCGCAAGCCACGCGCCGCGGCCGGCGAGCAGGAACGGACGTTCCGCGTGTGCGAGCGCCAACGCAAGATCGGCGACCGCTGCGGCCGCGAACGGCCCGACCGGAGCCAGTGGCACCGGCAAGGTCGGCAACGGTGCCCCGGGAACGGAACCCGCGTCGACCTGGGCGACGTCGTACGGGATGGCCAGCACGGTCGGCACCCGGTACGCGAGCGCGTGCTCGACGGCGATGGCAGTGGTGGCGGCGGCATCCGCCCGCCCGACGGTGTAGGTGCGGGCGCCGACCGCTGAGGCGAGGGCGATCTGGTCGACGTCCCACGCCCGGCGACCCGACGTGGGCTCGTCGCCGACCACCAGAATGAGTGGCACGTGCGCCTGCACCGCTTCGGCCAGCGCGGTCAGCGTGTTCGTGAAGCCGGCGCCGTAGGTCGTGGTGGCGGCGGCGAGGCGCCCTGAGGCGCGGAAGTGGGCATCCGCCGCCACGACGCCGCCCGCCTCGTGCCGCACCGCCGAGTACACGGCATCGGTCTCACGCTCGAGGGCGTCGAGGAAGTAGGCGTTGCCGTTGCCCATCACCCCGAACACGTGGTCGAGATGGCGTGCGAGGGTGACGGCGACGTGCGCTGAGACGGTGGGCATGGCGAAGCCTTTCGAGACGATGACGGGTGTTGAATCCGTATGTGTCTCGCCGACCAGCGGCTGCGTGCTCCTTTTGCGAGCACCGGCGAACGTGCGCCGGACGCCACGAGTCTAGTGGCGCTCAGTCCTTCTCTTCGTGCTTCAGCGCGACGCCGAGGGCCAGCAGTGCGGCGACCCACTCGCCGATGAAGAGGCCCCAGCGATCCGACTGCGCACGCTCGTCCTTCTTGATGCGCGAGACGATCCAGCTCAGAAAGACCAGACCTACAGAGACGAACGCCGCAAGGTACGCGTGCTCGCTCCTGATGCCCCAGCCGTACAGGGTCTTGATCGGATTGCCGCCCAGTTCGACGACCTCGTTTTGCTTGCTCATCGCTGTCCCCACTCCCGCATCGCAGTCCATCGGTCAGCCTACGCTGGCGTTTCGCGCAGCCATACCCCCGTTCCACGCCCGTGCTCCGCCCGCCGGATGCCGCTGAAACGGCCTTGCTTCACGGGCATCCGTGGCCGCTCCGCATAGGGTTTTGCGTGTGCGGAGACTGGAGAAGCGGCAGAGCGTCGACTTCACGTCATTGGAGGCGGTGGAGGATTCCGCCCTCGACCCCCGCACAGCGACGGGGCCGTACACCGTGACACTCGGGGATCCGCACGTGACTCCTGGCAACATCTCAGAGCCGACGTGGGCCAAGTGGCGCGACGAAGTCGCAGCGATCGGCGGTCCATCGCCCCTGCTGCACTTCGTGGACACACCCCGCACCCGCATCGAGCTGAGCGCGACGCACCCCGGCGGACTTCCGCAGTTCATCACAGGCGATCGCACCCTGCTCTCCAGCCTGATCCGCGACGACATCGCGTTGCGCACGGCCAAGGGAGCGGCCGGCGCCATCACTGCGAAGGGCATCGAACTGCGGGCTGTACGCGGCATCGACGCGGTTCACCTCGGCGTCGGCCTCGCCCGCTGGCGCAACGGCGCTGACGAGTACAGCGCCCCCGTACTGCTGCGCCCGGTCGCGATCCGGCGCTACGGACGAGACTTCGAACTGAAGCTGCGCGGCAAGACCTTCCTCAACCCCGAGCTCAAGCGGGCATTGCACGAGCAGTTCCGCATCGAGCTCGACGGCGAGGCGTTCGTCGCCCTCAGCGAGACGAACGGTGTGTTCAAGCCGCAGCCGGTGATCGACCGACTGCGTGGGCTCACCAGCCACCTCGAGTGGTTCGCCGTTCAGCCCAGGCTCGTCGTCTCGTCGTTCGCCGACGTTGCACGCAGCATGACCGACGACCTCGGCGAGTTCGACCACGACGTGCTCAGCGCGCTCGCCGGCAACCCGACGGCGCGCGACAGGGTCGAGGCGGGGTTCACGCCGGCCGAGGTGGTACCGCAAGACAACCGCCCACCGTCGATCGACACCCTGCTGGTGGATGCCGACCCCGAGCAGGAACGCGTCGTCGCGCAGATCTCGAACGGCAACTCCATCGTCGTGAAGACGCTTCCCGGCACGGGAGCCACCCAGACAATCGTGAACGCCATCGGCTCTCTCGTGGCACGCAACCGACGCGTGCTGGTCGTGAGCCCACGGCGCTCCAGCCTGGATGCCATCGCCCACCGCCTCGATCAGGTCGGCCTCGGCGGATCCGCCGTCGCGACCCGCAGCGTGCGCCGCGACCTGATCCGGTCCATCACCCGCAACGAGAAGAGCACGAAGCCGAACGCCGATGAGGTCGACGACGCGCTCGCGCGGCTCCGCAGGGTTCTGGTGGACTACCGCGGCGCTCTCACCGCCCCTGACGCCGCGTTCGGCGTCAGCGTGCTCGACGCGCTCGGCGAGCTCGCGCGGCTCGCGCTGCTGCCGTCGCCCCCCAAGACGAAGGCGCGGCTCGACCGCCCGGCCGTCGAACACCTCGCGAAGGATCGAAGCGAGGCGGCGGACATCCTGATCAAGTCCGCCGCGCTCGGGGAGTTCCGCTACGGACCGAACGACTCGCCCTGGTACGGCGCCGACTTCTCGTCGACGACGCAGGCGGCCGCTGCGCACACCCTCGCGAAGAAGCTCAGCGCGATCGAGGTACCGCGTCTCATCGACCGCGCCACAACGCTCATCGAGGGCACAAGGCTGCGCCCGTTCCAGAACGTCGCAGAGCTCGGCATCTACCTGCGCCTGCTCGCCGATCTGCGCGAGACCCTCGACCGGTTTCTGCCTGCGGTGTTCGACCGTCCGCTCGACGAACTCATCACTGCCACCTCCAACCGGCGCGACACCCCGAACATGTCGGGGTCCACGCGTCGCAAGCTGCGCAAGCTCGCGCTCGAGTACGTGCGGCCCGGCGGTCACGTCGCCGATCTGAACGAGTCGCTGCGGCGTATCCAGCAGCAGCGCACCTTGTGGCAGCGGTTTGCGGATGCCGGAGCCCCGCCGCGTGTACCGGTCGGCGTCGCCGACGTGCAGGTCGCGTTCCAGAAGGTGTCGGAAGATCTCGCGAGCCTCGATGGTCCGCTCGGCCGCACGCGTAGTTCCGAATCGCTCACGGTGCTGCCGCTCGGCGACCTGACGAGCATGCTCGGTGGTCTCGCTGTCGAGTCCGAGGTTCTCATCAACCTGCAGGAGCGCACGGCCCTGCTCTCGAAGCTGCGAGAGCTGCGACTGGATCCGCTGCTGGCGGATCTGTCGGCGCGGCACATCACGAGCGAGAACGTGGCGGCGGAGCTGGAGCTCGCCTGGTGGCAGTCGGTGCTGGAGATCCTGCTCGGCGACGACCGTGCCCTGCTCAGCGCGAACACGCGGGTGCTCGATCGACTCGAGGCCGACTTCAGGCTCGTCGACCAGGCGCACGCCTCGGCATCCGGGCAGCTGCTGTCGTCACAGCTCGCCGTGCAGTGGAAGATCGCCCTTGCCGACAATCCCGAGCAGGCGGATGCCCTGCGTCGGCTTCTTCGCGCCGGCTCTGCCGCCCCGGCCACCCTCACCGACAAGGCGCCCCAGCTCGCCCGGGTTCTTGCGCCGGTCTGGCTCGCGTCGCCGTACGACGTTGCGTCTCTTCCGTCGGCCATGGCGTTCGACACAGTCGTGCTCGTCGACGCCGGCGCCTGCACGCTCGCGGAGAACATCGGCGCGGTGCGCCGCGCCCGTCAGGTGGTCGCGTTCGGCGACCCGGTGACGCAGACGCCTTCGGCGTTCCGCATCTCGGTCGCCGATCCCTCGCCATCAGGCGAGGGTGAGGATCAGGCGGAGGCGCGCGATGTGGATGCCTGGCACGCGGCATCCGCACTGGCCCAGCTCTCCGAGCTGCTCCCCGTGTTCACCCTCACGCGCAGCTACCGGTCGGTGGGTGACGACCTCGCCGAGCTGGTCAACCGCAGGTTCTACGGAGGGCAGATCGAATCGCTGCCGTGGGCGGGCAGCTACCTCGGGCATTCCAGCCTCTCGCTGAGCTACGTTCGCGGTGGACACGGCATGCCCGACGACGACACCGGCACGGTCGAGAGCGTCGACGCCGAGGTGACCCGCGTCGTCGAGCTTGTGCTCGAGCACGCGCTGAGCAGGCCGCGGGAGTCGCTCATGGTGGTGACGGCGAGCCCGAAGCACGCGGTGCGGGTGCAACATGCCGTGCTCGCGGCATCCACCAAGCGGCAGGAGCTCGCGGACTTCATTCTCGGCGACCGGCCGGAGCCCTTCACCGTCGTCACGCTCGAAGAGTCGGTTGCGCAGAGCCGCGACCGCGTGATCTTCTCCATCGGCTACGGCCGGACTCCGCACGGGCGGCTGCTGTCCACGTTCGGTGCCCTCGGCGAGCCAGGAGGCGAACGCCTGCTCGCGGTCGGACTCACCCGCGCTCGCAGAGCGATGGACATCGTGTCCTGCTTCAAGCCGGACGACATCGACGACTCGCGCATGAAGCACGGCATCGTCGCCCTGGCGCAGGTGCTCGAAGAGGCAGCGGAGATCGAGGCCGGACCCGACGAGGTTCCGGACGACTCAGAGCCACTGCTCGTCGACCTGGCGTGCCGGCTCGAGAAGTACGGCCTCAACGTGCAGCTCGGCCACCGTGGAGTGCTTCCGCTCGCCGCATCGTTCGCCGGGAAGGCGGTGGTCGTCGAGACCGATCGTGTGCTCGGGCAGGCCAGCCTGCGCGAGTCGCTGCGGCTGCGACCCGAGGTGCTGCGCCGCCTGGGCTGGCATTACGTGCGCGTGCACAGCTTCGAGCTCTTCGCCGACCCGGAGGCCGTCGCACAGCGCATCGGCAAGCTGCTCGGCGCGATCGAGCCGGACGAGCAGCCGGAGTAGCAGACACTCGCCTACCCTTGAACACGTGACAACGGATGGCATTCAGCGGCACGAGGCCGCCCACCGCAAGACGGGACGGCGCGCGCAGCGCACTGGTGCGCCCGGCACAGATCCGACCCCGCAGAGTGACGCGGGAGCGGATGCCGCGGTGCGCGCATCCGAAGACACCGATCGTGCGTGGGGCGACGGCTCCGACACGAACGACGACCGGCTGAAGCGCGACCTCCCGCCCCACTGGCGCAGCGGGATCTGACGCCATGCCTAACAACCCGATCGGCCGCGCTCTGCGCAATCGCCACGCAGGAGAGCACACGCTCGTCTGGGCTCGCCCCGAACTTCGTGCACCGGAGACGTTCGCGCTCACCAGCCCCGCGTTCGAGCACGGCATGCCCATCCCCGAGAGGCACCGCGGCCGCATGGCCGGGCCGAACATCTCCCCGGCACTGGCCTGGACGATGCCGCCCGACGGAACGGTTGAGCTCGCGATCATCGTCCAGGACCCCGACGTACCGCTCGGCAAGCCCGCGACGCACGCGCTCGCCATCGGCATCGACCCGTCGCTCGACGGCATCCCCGAGAACGGCCTGGCACAACCGAGCCCGATCGCCGGGATTCGTCACGGCAGAGGTGCGTTCGGGCGTCGCGGCTGGGCAGGACCGCTGCCGCCGAGATCGCACGGGCCGCACACCTATGTGTTCCAGCTCTACGCGCTGGATGCCCGGCTCGAGTTGGGCGGATCGTTCTCGCTCACCGACGTGTCCGACTCCATGGTCGGGCACGTGACAGCACGAGCCCGGCTCGACGGCACGTACGAAATCCGCTGACGCCGGCGGTCGATTGAGCGGTTCAGTCGGTGGATCCGTCCGCGTGCCGACCGCCTGCGGCTTCGCCTGGTGCGATCAGCGCGGCATCCGCTTGCGCAGCGAGCAGGTCGCGGATCTGAGTCAGCAGCTCGACGTCTGCCGGCAACACCTCGGTTTCGGGCTCTGCATTGAGACCCCTGCGTGCCTCTGCCCGCTCACGGAAGTGGTTCATCGGAAAGACGAAGGCGAAGTAGACGACAACGGCCACTGCAAGAAACTGGATGAGTGCAGCGATGATGGCGCCGAACATCAGATATGACGTGCCGCCTCCGACCGTCGGAATTCCGACTTTGAGTGCGTTGTCGAGCGAGCTGGCCTTGAACACCGCGCTGATCAACGGATTGATCAGGCTGTTCACGATCGCATTCACGACCGCCGTGAACGCGGCGCCGATGACGACCGCGACGGCGAGGTCGATCACGTTGCCACGCATGATGAACTCTCTGAAGCCCTTGATCATGTGTGGGCCCCCTTCCCTCATCCCTGATCGTAGAAGGCTTCGGCCTATTCCCGCGGAGGCGAGCGGAAGGTCAGGCCGCGGAGCCCGACCCGCTCGAACCCGTGCTGGGTGCCGCCGGGGCGCTCTTCTTCTCGCTCGAGCCCTTGGACTCGCTCTTCGTTCCGGATGTCGACTGGTCGCTCTTCGGCCCGGTCGGCTCATTCTTGCCCGAGGCGACGGACTGCGACGAGCCGGCGCGCGAGTCGGTGCGGTAGAAGCCGGAGCCCTTGAATGTCACGCCGACGGCGCCGAACACCTTGCGCAGTGGACCCCCGCACTCGGGGCAGGTCGTCAGCGCGTCGTCACTGAACGCCTGATGGATGTCGAACGCGTGACCGCATTCGGTGCACTTGTACGAATAGGTGGGCATCGTCATCTCTCAATTCGAAGTCTGAGCCGGTGCGTGCCATGCTCCGACCGGGCCGCGCGGCATGCCGCTAGCGGAAACGGATGATGCGGGTCGGGGTCACCGCACCGGTCACGGGCTCGTCGTGTCTCTCGCGAGGCACCTCGTCGAGAACCTCGCCGTCGAACACGACGGCATACACCGGAGGACATTTTTCCATGCTGCCCAGGGTTTTGTCGAAGTAGCCCTTGCCCCAGCCCATGCGCATGCCGCTGGGATCGACTGCGGCGGCGGGCACGATGATGAGGTCGACGTCGTTGACCGCGATCGGACCGAGGAGTTCGCCGACCGCCTCCGGCCACCCAAGGATGCCCTCGGCCTCCGACTCGCCGTCATCGACGGTCCAGTCGAGGAGCCCGTCTTCCCTGCTGATCGGAAGCAGCACTCGAAGACCCTGCGCGAAGGCCCAGTTGAGGAAGGGACGCGTGTTGGGCTCGTTCGAGCCCGACAGATAACAGGACAGCGAGCGGGCGCCGTACTGCTCGACCAGCTGCTGAAGGTTGGCGGTGATACCGGCCGTGGCCTTCTCGCGCTCCGTGACGGTGACGTTCTTACGGCGTTCCCGCAAGTCGGCGCGCAGCGCACGCTTCGCACTGCTCGGGTCGGGGGGCATACCAGGAATCCTAGGTGTCGTTCCTGGCCGCGATGTCCGCAGGCGCCCGGGCAACAGATACCCTGAGCAGATGGCCATTACCAAAGCCGTCATCCCCGTCGCCGGCCTCGGCACCCGCTTCCTTCCGGCCACCAAGGCCATGCCGAAGGAGATGCTGCCGGTCGTCGACAAACCGGCTATCCAATACGTGGTGGAGGAGGCCGTCGGCGCAGGGTTGCGCGACGTGCTCATGATCACCGGTCG
>DASZMW010000004.1:0-2307 GCA_035551735.1 Humibacter sp.
ATCCGATCTCTCCGGCACTGTGCTCGTGCGGCTCTCGAGCTTCACCGGCGTCACGGTCGACCCCGAAACGAAGATCGCGCGAGTGATCGGTGGGACGGTGTGGAGCGACGTCGCTGCGGCCGCTGCGCTCTTCGGTCTCGCGACGCCGCACGGCAGCGCGGGCAACGTCGGTGTCGTCGGGTTCACGCTCTCGGGAGGCGCCTCGTTCTATGGACGTGAATACGGGCTGGCCGTGAACCGGGTGCGTGCCGTCGAGTTGGTCATCGCGGACGGTACCGTGCAACGCGTCAGCAGTCACGAGAACGATGGCCTGTTCTGGGCACTCCGAGGCGGCAACGGCAACTTCGGCATCGTCACAGCGATCGAGATCGAACTGCTGCCGCAGTCCGACGTGTACGCCGGCATGCTGCTCTGGGATCTCGACCGCGCGCCCGAGGTCATGCGCGCGTGGCGAGATTTCACGCAGAACGCCCCGGAGTCGGTCACGACTTCGTTCCGCGTGATGAGCTTTCCGCCGCTGCCCGAACTGCCGCCTTTCCTGGCCGGTCGCAACATCGCGGTCGTCGACGGCGCGATTCTCGAGACGGATGACAGGGCATACGAGCTGCTCGCTCCGCTGCGCGCCCTCGCTCCGGAGGTGGACACGTTCGGTCGCATTTCGGCTCCTGCGCTGCTGGGCGTACACATGGACCCGCCTGCTCCTACGCCATCGGTGAGCGGCCACTGCATGCTCGGCGAGTTGCCCGACGTCGCGATCGACGCGTTCCTGGCGCGCGTCGGACCCGGAACGAACTCCGGGCTGATGATCGCCGAACTGCGGCAGTTGGGCGGTGCTTTCGCCAGACCGGCTGCCGGCGGAGGAGCGATCTCGAGCGTCGACGGCGGATACGCCCTCTTCGCGATCGCCCTCGCGCCGACGCCCGAGGTGGCAGCACACGGCGCGGAGGCCACCGCTGCCCTCCGCGACTCGCTCATGCCGTGGTCCCTGTCAGGGAGCCGGCTGCTCACCTTCACCGAGCATCCGGTAGGCGGAGCGGGTGCCTATGGCCGCGCCGCCGAGCGCCTTGGCTCTGAATCGGTGCGAGTCGACCCGAACCAAGTGTTCTCAGCCGGGCACAGACTCCGCTGATCCGGGCGGTGCGCGCCGGTCTTGCGTCGGATGACAGATGACGATGGCTTCCGCGGCTCGTAACCTGCTGGAGAAGGCTCATCGACCTGGCGGGAGACATTCAAATGGAGACGATGCACGCGTTGCGCGCCCATCAGCGTGGCGGCCCGGAGGTGCTGAAGTACGACAACGCCCCGATGCCGACTTTGGGCGGCACCGACGTGCTCGTGCGGGTGCGAACGGCGGGGATCACGTTCACCGAGCTGTCATGGGCCGAGACCTGGGAGCGTGACGGGATGTCGCGCCTGCCGACGATCCCCGCCCACGAGGTCGCAGGCACCGTGGTGGCAACGGGCGATCACGTCGACGGCGTCGCCCTCGGGGACGAAGTGCTGGGCCTCGTGCCGTTCGACCGCGACGGTGCCGCTGCCGAGTTCGTCGCGCTGCCACAGGAATGGGTGGCTCCGCGACCTGCCGAGGTCGATCCCATTCACGCTGCGGCGCTTCCGCTCGCCGCGCTCACGGCGCTGCAGGCGCTCGTCGACCACGGCCGCATCACACGTGGTTCACGCGTACTGATTCAGGGAGCGGCCGGTGCGGTCGGGATCTTCGCCGTGCAACTCGCCCACTTGCGCGGTGCGCGCGTCACCGCGGTCGCGCGTGCACGTGACTTCGATCTGCTTCGGCTGCTCGGCGCCGACGAGGTACTCGACTTCACCGTCGACCGCATCACCGGCCCTGAAGGCGGATTCGACATCGCGCTGTACTGCGCCGCCGGGGCGCCTGACGATGACACCTACGCGGCCGTGCGCGACGGGGGTGTGCTCATCGGCTTGAACGGACCGCTCGATGCGGCCCTCCTCGACCGCTTTCGGATCGAGGGCTCGTTCTTCGTCGTGTCGGCGGACCGTGCAGAACTGGACGAACTCGCGGCACTCGTGCGCGACGGCGAACTGAGTGTGCCGATCGCCGCCACCTTCTCGCTCAGGGACGGTAAAGCCGCGTACGAGTCGGGCTCCGCCACAGGGCGGCTGCCAGGCAAGACGGTGCTCATCGTGCACGACGACCCCGCATGACGGCAGGCATCCAGGGACCGTTCGGCGTCACATCGTCTCGCGCATGCCGCCGTCGATCACGAAATCGGACCCTGTGACGTTGCCGAGCCGCGGACTGGCCAGCATCGCGACCAGGTCTGCGAC
>DASZMW010000005.1:0-6220 GCA_035551735.1 Humibacter sp.
AGCACGTTCGTCGCCTCGTTCGACGAGCGGCAGATCATCATCGTCACCAGATCGGCGACGGATGCGCGCGCCCCGTCAGCTGGGAACTCAAGGTCGCGGTCGTCCGGATCGAGCACGAATGTCTCACCGTCATGGCTCCCCGGCTCGAGCGTGAGCTCGAAGGCGAACTCGTGCCGGCATTCGAGCGTGTCGCTGAGACTCAGCTCGCCGCGTTCCGCGGCCAGTACGGCGGCCAGCATCACGCCGAGCTTCACGGTGGATGCCGCGTAGAAGACGGTGCGCGCGTCTCGCGTGGCGAGCATCCTGCCGTCCCCGTCCGCCAAGGCGTACGCGACGACGGGGATGCCGTCGCTGCTGCGCGAGACCACCGGCATGGCATCCCTCCCGTCCTCGTATCGCACGGTACCGCAGGTCGGCCGTGCCGCGACGGCGGACGAATCGGCCGGAAGCCCGTCGATTCGCGACTGAATCCAGCGAGCGGGGCATCGCGGCGATTGCGACAATGGTCGCAGGCCGCAGTGTCGAGACACCGCAGCCACCGCGCAACCGCGCCGGCGAGAGTCGCCTGTGCAGAACAAGCCGAGTGAGGCATCCCATGGGCACAACAGTGTTCGAGCGTCAGCGCCCGAGCGCGGCCACCGTCGATCACGCGCTGGCGGGCACGGCCCGGGGCGTCTTCTGGCTCGAGGATGCCCCAGGCGACGCCTACCCGTCCCTCACCGCGAACACCACGGCCGACCTCGTCGTGGTCGGCGGCGGATACTCCGGCCTCTGGACCGCCTTGCTCGCCAAGCGCCGCAACCCCGACACGTCGGTCGTGCTGCTGGAGGCGAAGACGATCGGATGGGCGGCATCCGGACGCAACGGCGGCTTCGCTGAGTCGAGCCTCACCCACGGCGAGGAGAACGGGCGCACCCGTTTCGCCGACGAGTACGACCAGCTCGCCCGACTGGGCCGCGAGAACCTCGACGCGATCGAGGCGACGATCCGCGACCTGAAGCTCGACGCGGATTGGGAGCGCAATGGATCGATCGACCTCGCCATCGAGCCGCATCAGGTGGAATGGCTCGAAGAGGGCGCGGACGACGACTCGGTTTTCCTCGACGAGGCGGCGATGCAGGCATCCGTGCACTCGCCGACCTACTTGGCCGGGCTCTGGCACACGAAGGACGGCGCCATCGTGCACCCCGCGAAGCTGGCGCGGGCCCTCGCGCGAGCTTGTGCAGATGCCGGTGTGCAGCTCTTCGAGAACACCCCCGTCACCGAGCTGGTCACCTCCGGCCTGAGCGCGGCGGAGGGCGTCGACGTGCACGTCTCCGCCCGCGATCTCACCGGGCGTCCGTCGGCCGCGGTGGTGCGCGCCAAGAAGGTGGCGCTCGGCACGAACGTGTTCCCCTCGCTGTTGAAGCGCAACCGGCTCTACACGGTTCCGGTGTACGACTACGTGCTGATGACCGAGCCGCTGACGAACGCGCAACTGGATGCCATCGGCTGGCAGGGCAGGCAGGGACTCGGCGACAGCGCCAACCAGTTCCACTACTACCGGCTGAGTGCCGATAACCGCATCCTGTTCGGCGGATACGACGCGATCTACCACTACGGCGGCCGCGTGCGCGACGAGTACGAGGTGCGCGAGACGACGCACCGCAGGCTCGCCGAGCATTTCTTCACGACGTTCCCGCAGCTCGACGGCCTGCAGTTCACGCACAAGTGGGCAGGCGCGATCGACACGTGCAGCCGGTTCTGCGCGTTCTACGGCAAGGCGCGGGACGGGCGCATCGCCTACGCGACCGGGTACACCGGGCTGGGTGTCGCAGCCACGCACTTCGGTGCTGAGGTGATGCTGGACCTGCTGGCGGGCATCCACACCGAGCGCACCGAGCTGAAGATGATGCGCACGAAGCCGATTCCGTTCCCGCCGGAGCCCGTGGCATCCGTCGGCGTCAACATGATGAGGTGGGCGCTCGATCATGCAGACCACCACGACGGCAAGCGCAACCTCTTCCTGCGCACGATGGATGCCGTGGGCCTCGGCTTCGACTCCTAGCCCCGCGCGTCCTCGGTTCGCAGGGACTCTGGGGTTCGGGCACGAGGATGATGGAGACATGAACGCACTGGATGCCGAGCTCGCCTTCACGCCGGTCGACCCCGCGCACGTCGTCGAGGGCTCGCCGACCACCGGGGAGGCCGTGCTTTCAGACCTCAACGGTACGGAGATCGGTGTCTGGGAGATGACGGCGGGCGCGATGAGCGATACCGAGATCGACGAGGTGTCCGTGGTGATCGCGGGATCCGCCACCGTCGAGTTCCTCGACAGCGGCCAGAGCCTCGAGGTCGGAGTCGGCGACGTCATCCACTTCGCGAACGGCGACCGCACGATCTGGCGCGTCGCCGACCACATCCGCAAGGTCTACGCGATCCCGGTCGCCTGACGACTCGTATCGCTGGTCGAGGATGGCAACGGGCGCCAGTCGTCCTGTCCAAGCGGATGCCCCGACCCGGCCGCCCGAAGCCGCGGCAGGAAGTGCGCCCAGCCGTAGCGGTGTCCGGCGAGGCGGGCATCCGGAAGTCCGCTGTGCGTCAGCTCGACCCGCGTGCCGCCGGCGACCTCAAGGAGCTCGAACGTCACTCGGGATGCACCGGGCGGCAGGTCATCGCTGCCGAGCACGCCCCACGACACGACCACCCGACGCGGGCGCTCCACCTCGAGGTACTCTCCTCGGATCGGCGAGCCCGCGATGTCCACGTCGAACCGGCCTCCCTGGCGGGCGTCGAGCACCGCGTACTCGCCCATCCACGCCGTCATGCCCCGTGGCGTGACGAGGTAGTCGAAGACCACGTCGGGCGCGGCGTCGATGTCGATGGATGTGCGAAAGTCAGGCATCCGGATGCCCGCCCTCGTGCTCGCCCGCCAGCTCGCCCTCCACCGCGGCCTTCAGCCGGGCGAGTTGTGCCGGCCAGAATCCGTCGAGATACTCGCGCACTGCGGCCAGCCCGTCGGTGCGCACCGCAAAGAGGTGGCGCGTGCCGTCGCGGCTCTCCTCAACGAGTTCCGCATCGCGCAGCACCCGCAGGTGGTGGGAGACGACCTGCTGCGAGAGCGCGAGCGTGCCGGCGATGTCGCCGACCGCGCGAGGCCGGTCCCGCACTTCGGCGAGGATCGCACGCCGGTTGCCGTCGGCGAGCGCACGTAGGCCGCGGTCGATGGCTGCTCCCCCGAGATCCGCGCTCATATCCGAACACTACCATCCACAACTTCACACTTGTACTCATGTGTATTTGTATTTAGAGTGCAGGCATGACCACCACAACTCCGGCGGGCGTCGCCCGCGCATACATCGAAGCCGTCGGATCCCACGACCTCGCCGCCATCGACGACCTGCTGGCCGAGTCTCTCGAGGCTCGTGTGGGGGCGGGCCGATCCGATAAGGCGCAATGGCTCGCTGCTCTCAATCGGCTACTGCCCGCACTCGTGCGCAATGACATCCGGGATGTCTACGACAACGGCTCGCACGCCTGCGTCGTCTACGACTTCGTGACGGACACACCTGCCGGCGAAATCGTCTGCGTCGAGAACCTCCGCGTCGATGACGGCCGCATCACCGACATCGAACTGGTGTTCGACCGGGTCGCGTTCGCGGCGGTGAACGAGGCGCTCACGGCGCGCGCCGGCGCATGACTCAGGTCAGCCGACCGTCCCCAAGAACGCGATCGTCGAGTTCAGCGCCGACCGCGCCGCAGCATCGTTCAGGTGGAACTGGTACTCGTGATGCAGCGGCGGCGTCTCATCCTTCGGGTAGAACACCGGTGTGACGGGCACGCCGAGGTCCTTCAGCTTGGCCGCCATCGGCTTCGACTGACCGGCCGTGAGCGGGTCGTCGTTGCCGCCCGAGATCCAGGTGGGCGGAAAGTCCTTCGTCACGTGGTCGATCGTGCTCATTTCCTTGCCGCCGGTCGTGTGCGACCAATCCTTCGTGCCGAAGTACGCCCACAGCGCTGTGCGAAAGCCCCACCCGCCGATCCCGGGCGCGGACGGAATCTGCGCCACGTTGTAGATGCCGCAGTTAAGCACGGTCGCCTTGAGCTGATCCGCGTTCAGGGCGGGACGGATGCCCACCTCGTGCGCATACGACGCATTCGTCGCCATGGCCGCGAGCTGGGCCGCGTATTGCGCGCCGGCCGAATCGCCGGCGAGCACGATGCTGTCGGGATCGATGCCGAGCTCGGATGCGTGCTTCACGAGGTATCCGAGCGCCGTGTTCAGTTGCTTCAACGCCACCGGATACTGCGCCTCCGGCGCCACCGTGTAGTTCAGTGCGACTGTCGTGTAGCCGTGCGACGCGATGATCTTCACGTAGGGATCGACGTTGCGCTTGTCACCCGAGATCCAGGCGCCGCCGTGAATCCACACCACCGTGGTGCGAGGCGTCACCGGCCCGGTGGGCGCGAAGAGGTCGAACGTGGTGTCGGACGAACCGCCGGGAGCGTAGGGGATGTTCGCGCGCTCCTTCACCCCACTGTCCGGCACGTACTTCTGCATCACGGCCACGGTCTGGCGGGCGTTGAGTTCGAACATCGTTCGAATCGCGAGCGCGCTCGGCCACGGGCTCACGAATGAATAGAGCGTGCCGATTCCCAGAACGACGACGACGGCCGCGCCCACGATGACGCCGTGGCGCCGATACCAGGGCCTGCGTGTCTTCTCCCCCACGCGTCGACCCTAGCGGCACGACCACGCTGGTCGAGTAGCGCCGCGAAGCGACGCGTATCGAGACCCGTCGCCACAGACAACCGCAAGCGGGTCTCGATACGCGTGCCGCCTTGCGGCGCGCTACTCGACCAGCGGAGAGCCGCTTTGCGGAGTGCTACTCGACCAGCGGCACCGCGCGCTACAGCAGCGCCGCGATCGCCTCCGCGGTATGGCGCCCCATGCGGATCGCGCCGTCCACGTGCTGGTAGCCCTCCCCCGCGAGGTCGCTGGACGAGAACCAGATCGGCCCGACTGGCTCACGCAGGTCGGCGCCCCACCGTGCCAGCCCGCCGAGGTCGAAGCTCGCTGCGTAGGCGCCGCGGGTCCACTCCTCCGTCCCCCAGTCGCTCTCGTAGTACACGACGGGCTCCAGCGTCTCTGACCCGTAATAGTGCGACATCGACTCCAGAATGCGCGCCTTGCGCTCCTCGGCGGAGAGACGGAACACCTCGTCGGCGTTCGTGTCGGAGACGAAGCCGACCAGCGTGCCGCGCGAGTCGCCGTGGTTCGTGTTGTCGTACGACTCGTGCACGAGTTGGTACGGGCTGAAGGCGGTGCCGGAGAGGCCGGCATCCCGCCAGAATGGGCGCTCGTAGACCGCATGCACCTTGATCACGAACCCCATCGAGAGGTGCTGGTGCATCTGGTGCTGCAGGCGCGGCAGCGGCGGGTCGAAGCTCACCCGGCTGATCAGGTGCGGCGGCACCGCGAGGATCGCCTTCTTCGCGTGCACCTCGACGGCATCCGTGATCGCGGTCACACCCTCGTGGCCCCACCGCAGCGTGCGCACCGGATTGCTCAGCAGCACGTCGTCGCCGAGCCGCTCGGCGAGCCTGATCGGCACCTGCTGCAGTCCGCCCACGACCCGCTCGTCGAGGATGAAATCGGCGTCGACCAGATGCGAGAAACTGCCGGCGGATGCCGCCATCAGCAGCGCCTGCAACGCCGAGAACGAGTACGCCGGCTTCGTCAGCATGGCGCCGGCGATGAAGAGTGCGATGTTGTCCCGCGCCTCCACGTCGTCGGTCTGCTGCGCGAGCCATTCGGTGAACGAGATGCGGTCGAGCACCTCGGCGTCCGGCGTCTCCCACGGGCGATTCGGATCCACCAGGGCGACCATCGTGTCGAGCATCTCGATGAGCTCGACCATCACCTTCTCGGTCGCGGGCGGCACCGGAAAGATCTCGCCCTTGAATCGCGTCACCTTGCCGTCGGCGTCGACGTAGACACTGTCGCCCTCGCGATAACGGGAGTAACGCTCGAGGCCGAGCTCGGCGAGCGTGGCTTTGAGGGCATCCTGCTCGGGCGACACCCACTGGCCGCCGAGCCCGAGCATGGCGCCGTCGATCGTGTCGGTCCACAGTCGCCCGCCGACGCGGTCGCGGGCCTCGAGCACGACTACGCTGTGGCCGGCCTTCATCAGTTCGTATGCCGCGGTCAGGCCGGATGCCCCGGCCCCGATCACGACGA
>DASZMW010000006.1:0-8510 GCA_035551735.1 Humibacter sp.
TGCGCTGGTTCGTGTCGTACGTCGTGGTCGGGCTGGTGGCATCCGCCGTCATCCTGCTGCTCTCGGGGGTGGTCGCCGGCGGCACGTTGTCGAACATCGACAGTGGCCTCTTCGGGCAGTCGATCGTGCTGGCCATCGCCCAGCTGCCGGCTGTCGCGGTGTACATGGGAGTGACTGCTCTGGTGTTCGCCGTGCTGCCGAAGCTGACCATCGCGGTCGGATGGATCGTGTTCGGCATCGGACTCGTGCTCGGCGAGTTCGGCAGCCTTCTCAACCTTCCGGACTGGGTGCGGCAGATCGCTCCGACGGCGCACACACCGGTGCCGCCGCTCGCGTCGGCGGACTGGAGTGGCACCTGGTGGCTCATCGCGATCGCGATCGTGGCGTTCGTGGCCGCCGCAGTGATCTTCACCAGGCGCGGTCTCATGTCCAACGGTTGATCGCGGGGCGCGAGGCGCCGCAAACCGGTCCGGCGGCGAGGGGTGCCGCCGGACCGGCAGAATAGAGGGGGAGGAAACGTGGCACGAGACGAGCAGCGGGCGCGCGAGTACGTCGAACGCGCCGCCGCGCTGCTGACCGGCGCCGGCTTTCCCCGCATGCCGGCCCGCGTGCTCATGACTCTCACAGCGGCGGAGACCGGGCTGACCGCAGCCGAGCTCGCCGACCGACTGGATGCCAGTGCCGCCGCCGTCTCAGGTGCCGTGCGGTACCTGCAGACCCTGGCAATGCTCAACCGGGTGTCGATTCCGGGCAGCAGGCGCGACCTCTACGTGCTGCCGCACAACGCCTGGTATGCCGCATCGATGGCCGAGGGCCGCATCTTCGACGCGATGGTCACGATGAGCGAGGCCGCGGTGGACTCGGTCGGTGGCCTCGAATCGGATGCCGGCCAGCGGGTGCAAGAGATGGCCGACTTCATGCGGTTCATCCAGCATCGCTTGCCACAACTCCTCGGCGAGTGGGATGACCAGGTCAGGCAAGATCGCGAGCAGCGCAAGGCCGACAGCGAATCCAACAGGGACTAGCGGTCGATAGGCGCTGAGCAAACCTTCCGGCAGATTCAGAGTCTGCCGAGAGTGCGAAGAGGGCCACGCCTTAGGCTTGAGAGCATGAGCGACGCGGTGCAGCAGCCTGATGACAACACCGAGCCTGAGGCTTCAGTACGCGGTTCGGAATCGCCCGCCTCGGGCATCCTGATCGAAGAGCTCGACGTGGGCGTTCGGCCGCAGGACGACCTCTTCAGGCACGTGAACGGCAAGTGGCTCGCCCGAACCGAGATCCCGGCCGACAAGGCGAGGTGGGGCTCGTTCATGGTGCTCGCCGAGCAGTCCGAGAAGGCGGTCAGCGAGATCATCGACGACGCGAAGGATGCCGAAGAGGGCACCGAGGCACGCAAGTTCGGCGACCTGTTCGGAAGCTTCATGGACACCGATCGTGTCGAGGCGCTCGGCGCAGCTCCCGTGCAGTCGCGTCTGGCGCTCGCCGGCAACGTCAACTCCATTCCTGGACTTCTCGAGACGGTCGGACGCCTCGAGAAGAGTGGACTGAGCGGCTTCTACCAGCTGTTCGTCGACAACGATCCCGGCAATCCCGACCGCTACCTGGTCTTCTTCGAGCAGGGAGGCCTCTCGCTGCCCGACGAGAGCTATTACCGCGAGGAGCGGTTCGCGGCGATGCGCGACGCGTTCGTCGCGCACGTGCAGCGCATGTTCGAGCTGGCCGACATCACGGATGCCCCGCGCCGCGCGCAGAACGTGCTCGACCTCGAGACGAAGATCGCCGAGCAGCACTGGGACAACGTCGCCAGCCGTGACAGCGAGAAGACCTACAACCTCTTCGGTTGGCACGACGCGATCTCGTGTGCTCCCGGTGTCGACCTCGACATCTGGGCGAAGGCGCTGGGTGCGCCGGATGGCGCGTTCGACCAAGTCGTGCTGCGCCAGCCCGGTTTCACCGCGGGACTCGCTGCGCTGTTCACTGAGCACCGGCTGCCGCAGTGGCGCGACTGGCTGAAGTGGCGTGTGCTGCACGATGCTGCGCCGTATCTCAGTGGCGACTTCGTGAACGCGAACTTCGACTTCTACGGGCGCACACTCACCGGCACGCCGCAGATCCGCGAGCGGTGGAAGCGCGGCGTCTCGCTCGTCGAGGGCGCGATGGGCGAGGCCGTCGGCCGCGTCTACGTCGAGCGGAACTTTCCGCCGGAGTCGAAGCGGCGCATGGACATCCTGGTCGGCAACCTCATCGAGGCGTACCGGCAGTCCATCGGCAAGCTCGAGTGGATGGGGGAGCGCACCAGGGGCAGGGCGCTCGAGAAGCTCAAGAAGTTCACGCCGAAGATCGGCTACCCGGTGAAGTGGCGGGATTACTCGGGACTGCTGATCGACCCCACCGATCTGATCGGCAATGTTCGACGGGCAGCGGAGTTCGAGTTCCACCGCGAGCTCGGCAAGATCGGCAAGCCGATCGACCGAGACGAGTGGTTCATGACCCCTCAGACGATCAACGCCTACTACAACCCGGGTTTCAACGAGATCGTGTTCCCCGCGGCCATCCTGCAGTTCCCGTTCTTCGACCCGTCTCGCGACGACGCAGCCAACTACGGAGCGATCGGCGCGGTGATCGGGCACGAGATCGGTCACGGCTTCGACGACCAGGGTTCGAAGTTCGACGGCGACGGCAAACTTCAGGACTGGTGGACGCAGGCGGACCGCAGGGCCTTCGAGAAGCGCACCAGCGCGCTCATCGAGCAGTACAACGCGCTCGCTCCCGACCAGGTGCCAGATCATCACGTCAACGGTGCACTGACCATCGGCGAGAACATCGGCGATCTCGGCGGCCTCGGCATCGCGTGGAAGGCCTACCTGCTCTCCCTGGAAACGGGAGATCAGAAGCCGGCCGGTTCACGAACGGGCGAAGAGCAGTTCTTCGACTCACTCGACGACCGAGAGCCAGCGGTGATCGACGGCCTCACCGGGGCGGAGCGGTTCTTCCTCTCCTGGGCGCAGGCCTGGCAGCAGAAGGCACGCGACGCCGAGGTCATCCGACTGCTCGCGATCGATCCGCACTCGCCGAACGAGTTCCGCTGCAATCAGATCGTGCGCAACATCGACGCGTTCTACGACGCCTTCGACGTGCAGAAAACGGATGCCGCCTGGCTCGATCCGGAGCGCCGCGTCGCCATCTGGTGACGGTGCTCGGCGAACGCATCGCTTACGCATCACCGACGCATCGCCGTACGTCGTGAGCACCCTCCTGCGCGTGGTTTGATGGAGACACCATCGGAGGCCGCGGCGGGGGCGGGGCGACCGATCCCAGCCGCGACTCGACGAGGATGAACAGACCGTGAGTGCTCCCGTGCAAGGCTCCGAGCGTCGAGCCAGGCACATGACGGCGCGCCGCGGCAAGCATCGTGGGCACGACGCGGGCGACAGTTTCAACAAGGGTTTCACCGCGCTCGGCGAACTGGCGCTCGCCGGTGTGCAGGTCTCCGCCAGAGCGGTCGACCTGGCGACGGGCGCCGTGCTGTTCTCGGTGGACGATCACGTCGTGATGCCGACGGCATCCATCGGCAAGGTGCTCCTGCTCGTCGAGGTCGCAGCGCGGCTCGAGTCGAGAGAGACCAGCCCGCTCAGCCTCGTCGACCGGCTGCACACCGACGCGGTCGGCGACTCCGGCATCTGGCAGCATCTCGCCGTGCCCTCGCTGCCGCTCGCCGATCTCGCTGCCCTCGTGGGCGCGACGAGCGACAACCTCGCCACGAACGTGCTGCTGCGGCGCATGGGCCTCGACTCGGTCAGCGCGCGCACCCAGCAACTCGGCCTCACCAGAACGGCCCTGCTCGATCTCGTGCGCGACCACCGCGGCCCCGACGACGCACCCCAACTCTCGGTGGGCAGCGCCAAGGAATTGACATGGCTGTTCTCGGCACTGGCGCGCGGTGAGGTGGTGGATGCCGGCACGAGCAAACGCGTCGTCGCGTGGCTCTCGCTCAACCACGACCTCTCGATGGTGGCCGGTTCGTTCGGCCTCGATCCGCTCGCGCACCGCGGTCCCGACCACGGCGTGCTGCTGATGAACAAGACCGGATCGGACCTCGGCGTTCGCAGCGAGGTTGGCGTGCTCCGCGGTCCGCGCGCCGGCGTGGCCTACGCGGTGTCGACGCACTTCGACGACACAGATCTCTCGGCGAGGCTCGTGGTGCTCGACGGGATGCGCGCGGTCGGGCGCGACCTGCTCGAATACGTGCACTGAGGCATCCGTCTCGGCCATGGGCGGCCATATACTTGCCGCGGCATATGCGAATCGTCCTGTAACGTAAACCCCCACTACGGGGCAGGCGTCGTTGGCTGGAATTCAGCGCACGTTGGCTGCGTGCGCGTGTAAGCGTTTTGTAAAGATTTGGGACAATGCGCGGCCTTGTCGTTGCGGCCCGTCTTGACCGTCGTCTAGCGTTCACCACATTGCAACCGTGCAAGGCAGGGGTCCGACACGCCCCTTCACCGAGGTGAAAGGCAATACAACATGGCATCGAAGAGGATCATCGGGGCGGTGGCCGCAGCAGCAGCGGTCATGCTTCTGACGGCTGGGTGCGTCAACCAGTCGTCGACCGGCGGATCGACCAGCAGCGCTGCAAGCAAGGTCGACCTGCCAGCACAGACCACGATCAGCGTCCCGAAGGACGCAGTGCTCCCTGCCGGTGACGGCAACGCGAAATGCAGCAGCGGTCTCACCCTCGCCTATATCGGCGCGGAGACCGGCCCGAACGCCCAACTCGGAATCAACATCTACAACGGCGTGCAACTCGCAATCGACCAGCACAACAAGGCCAACCCCGGTTGCCAGGTGCAGTTCAAGAAGTTCGACACCGAGGGCGACCCGACCAAGGCCACCGGCCCGGTCACGCAGGCCGTCAACGAGAAGGACATCATCGGCGTCGTCGGCCTCCCGTTCTCGGGTGAGTCGCAGGCGACCGGCGGCATCTTCGAGCAGGCCGGCCTCGTGCACATCACCGCTTCGGCGACGAACCCCGGACTGACCAAGAACGGTTGGACGACGTTCTTCCGTGCTCTGGGCAACGACAACGTGCAGGGTCCGGCGGCAGCAACCTTCATCACGAAGGAGCTGAAGGACAAGAAGGTCTACGTCGTTCAAGATGACTCGGACTACGGCATCGGCCTCTCGACGGCCATCCAGAAGGCCCTCGGTTCCGACGTCGTCGGCACTGACAAGGTGACGACAGGTCAGAAGGACTTCTCGGCGACGGTCAGCAAGATCGTCAACGCCAAGCCCGACGCCGTGTTCTACTCCGGCTACTACGCGGAGGGCGCACCGTTCGACCAGCAGCTCGTCAACAAGGGCTACAAGGGCGTGTTCGTCGGCCCCGACGGCGTGAAGGACGACCAGTTCATCAAGCTGGCCGGCGACGCGTCGAACAACGCCTACTTCACCTGCCCCTGCATCCCCGGTGAACTCATCAAGTCGTTCTCCGACCAGTACCAGTCCGCATTCAACGCGGCGCCCGGAACCTACTCGATCGAGGGTTACGACTCCGCGACGATCCTGCTTGCGGGCATCGACAAGGGCAACACCGATCGCAGCAAGCTCAAGGACTGGGTCAAGAGCTACAACGCGGACGGCCTGAGCAAGCACTACCAGTGGGACTCCGTCGGTGAGCTCGCCAAGTCGACCGTGTACGGCTACAAGGTCGACAACGGCAAGATCGTGTCGGTCGGCGTGATCGGCTAGACGAAGCAGAGATATTCAGCCGCGCCGTGGGGCGGTGAGCTTCCGCCCCACGGCACGGCCATGCTTGACCCGAAACTGCCGAAACCCGACGACGCGGCCGGGGTTCGACACGGCACCGGAAGAACCACATGCTCGCAACTCTGTTTTCCCTGTCGGCCGCCCTGCCGGCATCCGTCTCAACCGACAACAGCTGGATCAACTTCGACGTCACGTCGTTGCTCCAGAACTTCTGGCCAGCGACGTTCGACGGACTCACGTTCGGCGCCATCTACGCGCTGATCGCTCTCGGTTACACGCTCGTCTACGGTGTGCTCAACCTCATCAACTTCGCGCACTCCGAGGTCTTCATCATGGGGTGCTACGGCGTGGTCTTCACGCTGACCAGCCTCGGCTTCGGACCGAACGCCCCGAACCTCTCGATCTGGGCGATCATCTTCAACCTGATACTCGCCATGCTGGTCGGCATGGTGTTCTCGGTCGTGACCGCGTTCGTCGTCGAACGGGTCGCGTACCGGCCGTTGCGTCGCAGGGGGGCGTCCCGGCTCGCGTTCCTCATCACAGCGCTCGGTGCTTCGTTCTCGATTCAGTACCTGATCTTCCTGGTGCGCGGCAGCAACGCGGAGCCCGCGGTGACGATGTTCATCCCCACGCCGATCTTCCAGGTGTTCGGCGCCATTATCGACAGTCAGCAGCTCACGATCGTGATCGCCGCGATCGTGATGATGGTGGCCACCGACCAATACATCCGGCGCACTCGCGTCGGGCGCGGCATCCGTGCCGTCGCGCAGGATCCAGACACCGCGACGTTGATGGGTGTCAACAAGGACCGCATCATCGTGACGACGTTCGTGATCGGCGGCATCCTCGCGGGTGCCGCCGCGTTGTTCTATGTGATGAAGGTGCCCAGCGGTGTCATCTACAACGGTGGTTTCGTACTCGGCATCAAGGCGTTCGCGGCGGCCGTGCTCGGTGGAATCGGCAACGTGCGCGGCGCCCTGCTCGGCGGTCTCTTGATCGGCGTGATCGGCAACTACGGTCAGCTGCTGCTCGGTGACTCGCAGTGGACCGATGTCGTTGCGTTCATCGTGCTGGTGCTGGTTCTGCTGATCAGGCCCTCCGGTCTGCTCGGGCAGACTCTCGGAAGGAGCCGCGCATGAGCGAGCAGACTCCCGTGCGCACGACGCGGGCGGTTCAGCTGACCGAATCCCGCGAGGCACTCGGCGGACGCAGGCAATTCCTCGGCGGCTGGCGCCGGCGGTGGAACCGCATGGCACGTTGGCAGCAGTGGCTGTTCCTGATCATCGTGCTCGCAGCGGTGTACTACTTGCCGGTTGCCAACCCGTGGCTCATCACGACCGAACCGGGCAACGACTTTCCGATCGCCTGCTTCCAGATGGCGGTCTACGCACTGGTCGCCGTCGGCCTGAACGTCGTCGTCGGATTCGCCGGGTTGCTCGACTTGGGGTACATCGCGTTCTTCGCGATCGGCTCCTACACCGCGGCGTTCTTCACGTCGCCCGACTCGTCGCTCATCCACATTCCCTACCTGTGGACACTCCCGCTCGCCCTCGGCATCGCCATGCTGTTCGGTGTGGCGCTCGGGCTTCCAACGCTGAGGCTGCGTGGCGACTATCTGGCGATCGTGACGCTCGGCTTCGGTGAGATCATCCGCATCCTGGCCACGATCATCCCCGCTGCGCGCGGGCAGGTCGGGTTCAAGGAGGTCGGCCATCCGCCGGGGACGGCTTCTGATGGGCAGCCGATCTTCTCCGTCTCGAACGGCGTGCCGTGGTACTGGCTGGCGGTGACGGTGATCATCATCGTCCTGCTGCTGGTCGGCAACCTCGAGCGCAGCCGAGTCGGCCGCGCGTGGATCGCCATCCGTGAAGACGAGGACGCGGCCGAGATCATGGGCGTTCCGACGTTCAAGTTCAAGCTGTGGGCGTTCGCCATCGGTGCGGGCGTCGGCGGCCTCTCCGGCGCGCTGTTCGCCGGCCAGGTCGGATTCGTGAACAACCAGAAGTTCGACGTGGCGACATCGATGCTGTTCGTCGCGGCCGTCGTGCTCGGCGGCTCGGGCAACAAGGTCGGGGCGATTCTGGGTGGTGCGATCGTGGCCTACATTCCGCTGCGCTTCACGGCAATCGCCGACTACAAGTACCTGATCTTCGGCATCATCCTGATCGTGTTGATGATCTTCCGGCCTCAGGGCCTTGTCGCAGCGAAGGCGCACCTGCTCACATACTCGCGCCTGGCCGTCGACAAAGTGAGCGAGTTCAGAGCCGCGAGGGTGACATCCGAACAAGAGAAAGCGGCGGCAGCCGAAGCGGCGAAGGGAGGCGCCGAATGAGTGAGCCACGTGACGGGGCTTCCCGCGGCGGGGAAGATCCACGCGACGAGAAGCGCGAGCGCGTTCCTGTCGAGAACGATCCGAACCTCGGGGCGGTTCCCGAGCCGGTCCCCAATGCAGGGCCGGCGGATGCCGACCTCACCGACATCGGCCCTGATCCGAGCCCCGAGGCCGACATCGACGTTCCCGACGAGGCGGAACTGGCGGAGGTGCTCGCAGAAGCAGGCATCGACGAGGAGGTCGCGGAAGCCGCGGCATCCGAGCGCGAGATCGCCGTCGGGGTGGGCGAGAAGATCATCGAGGTCAAGGCGGTGACCGTGAAATTCGGCGGCCTCACCGCGCTCGACGACGTGACCTTCCACATCAATCGCGGCGAGATCCTCGGACTGATCGGTCCCAACGGCGCCGGCAA
>DASZMW010000007.1:0-1850 GCA_035551735.1 Humibacter sp.
TTACGGGACGCTGAGATTGCTGCGCATACCGTCGCAAGACACGATTCCGGGGCCGGGCTCTGTCCAAAACAGCTTCGATTCCGATCCCAGCGTTTCCGCTGCGTTGAACCTGTTGAGACAGGGATCGACGAAGGTGATCAACGGCAATCTGTTGACGCTGCCAGTCGGTGGCGGGCTGTTGTATGTCGAACCTGTCTACGTGCAGTCGAGCGGATCGACCAGTTATCCGCTGTTGCAGAAGGTGCTCGTCTCGTTCGGTGACAAGATCGCGTTCGAAGACACGCTCGACGGCGCGCTCGACGTGCTGTTCGGCGGCGACTCGGGTGCGACGGCAGGCGATACCGGGGCAGCGGGCTCGAGCTCCGGCTCAGGATCGGGCTCGAGCAGTACCGGTTCGGGCAGCTCATCGACCGGATCGGGTTCGTCGGCCGACACGACTCAGAACCAGAAACTGCAGGCAGCGCTAAACGATGCGAAGCAGGCGCTCGCCGACCGCGACGCCGCGCTCAAGTCGGGCGATTGGACGGCGTACGGCACAGCGGATACCCGCCTCAAGAAGGACATCGCCGACGCCCTCGCCGCCGAGCAGGCGATCTCGTCTGAGTCGAGTTCCTCGAAGTAGTCGCCATGGCAGCTTCCCCGTTCGATCTCACCGGCTCCACCGTGCTCGTGACGGGTGCGCGGCGCGGGCTCGGTCGGGCGATCGCCCTGGAGTTCGCCCGTGCGGGGGCCGACGTCGCGATCGGTCTGCGTGACGTGCACGACGACGAGGGGCTGGCATCCGAAGTCGAGTCGTTCGGCAGGCGAGCACTTCCCGTGCGGCTGGATGTCACCGACCTGCCGGGCGCGCGGGCGGCCATCGACGAGGCGGTGCGCGAGTTCGGGCGGGTCGATGCGCTGGTCAACAATGCGGGCGGGGGCATCCTCGGCCAGGCGATCGACGTCACGGAGGACGACTTCGATCGGGTGTGGCAGCTCAACACGAAGTCGACGTACTTCCTCTCCCAGCATGTGGCGAAGCACATGAGGGATGCCGGCGGAGGCGCGATCGTGAATATCGCCTCGCAGGCGGGGCTGGTCGCGTTGCCTGGGGAGTCGTCGTATTGCGTTGCGAAGGCCGCCGTCGTGCACATGACGCGGTGCCACGCCGTCGAGTGGGGCGATTTCGGCATCAGGGTGAACGCGCTGGCGCCGACATTCATCGCCACGGACGGTACGGAGGCCGCCCTGTCGGATCCGGAGTTCCGTGCTGACACGGTGGAGCGCATCGCGGCGCTGCACCGCATCGGTGTGCCGGCGGAGGTCTCGGGTGCCGCGGTGTTCCTCGCATCGCCTGCGGCGTCGCTGATCACCGGCCAGACCCTTGCGATCGACGGGGGCTGGACGGCGCGCTGAGTTTCGATCTCACCCGACGGTGTTCGCGGCTGCGCCGCTCAACCGTTCTCCGTCGGCTCGGTCATGCGAGCAAGCTCGCACGACTCTCGCCTCAGTCGACGGTGTGCACGCGGGCGAGGAACTCGCGGGTCTCCTCGCTCTGAGGGTCGTCGAACACCTGCTCGGGCGGACCCTGCTCCACGAGCACGCCGTTCTTGAGGAACACCACGAGATCTGCGGCCCGTCGGGCGAACGACATCTCATGCGTAGCCATCACCATGGTGGATCCCGTCGCCTTGAGCTCGGCGACCAAATCGAGCACCTCACCGACCAGTTGAGGGTCGAGCGCGCTGGTGATCTCGTCGAGCAGTAGCAGTTCCGGGTTGCTGGCGATGGCACGCGCGATGGCGACGCGTTGCTGTTGGCCGCCGGAGAGGCGGTCCGGGTAATCCTTCGTCTTGTTGCCGAGGCCGATG
>DASZMW010000008.1:0-2670 GCA_035551735.1 Humibacter sp.
AGGTGCTCGGCCGCCGCGGGACCGTGATCGCCATTCTCACCGTGCCCTCCTGCATCGTGCGGTTTCCAGACGGCAAGCGCTACATCATCAGGCAGAGTGCCTTGCGCCCCGTGACCGAACGCCCGCGTGCGACCGTGCCGACTGCGATCCCCTCCGACCGGCGCGATCTGGCCGATACCCCTCTGCTCCGCCGTACGGCCTGACCGTTCGTCGTGCGGCGTGACCCTTCAGCGCACGGCACCGCGGTCGTCAGTCGTCGTGGAAGATGAGCTGCCCCAGCACGTGAGAGCCGAGCGCGGACATCCGCCGGTTGTCGTCGGATGACGTGGCGAGGGCGGTGCCCATGCAGAGCGCCCAGCCGCGGGCGCGCAGCCAGGTGGCGGCATCCGCCTGCGTGGAGTCGTCGATGAGCGCCCGGAAGACGGCGCGCGACTCCGGCCGGAACGTGAGCCATGCCGTGGCCAGATCTGTTGCGGGGTCTCCGGCCGTGAGGTCGCCGAAGTCGATGACGGAGGCGAGCCCTCCACGCTGATCCAGCAGCAGGTTGCCCGGGTGCAGGTCGCCGTGGATCCAGATCGGCGGCCCATCCCAGACGGGTGCGTCGAGCGACTCCTGCCAGAGCTCGGCGAGCAACCGGGTGTCGTAGTCGGTGCGCAGCTCGCGAAGCCTCTCCCGAACTGCAGCGTCGCGTGAACGCAATGGCACGCCGCGCACCGGGTTGAGCGGGACATCCTGATGCACCCTGCCGTCCGGCGCAGTCGGCGCGGGGCGATGCAACGCCGTCACGAAGCGGGCGAGCGGCACGGCAAGCTGGGTGCGGTCGTGTGCCGCGACATCCGCGCCGTCGACACCGTCGACCCAGCGCACCACGCTCCAATGCCAGCGGAACAGCGGGCTCGGAACTCCGATGCGAACGGGAACTGGCACGGGTACGGGAAGCCCTGGTGCGAGCGTCGGAAGCCAACGCTGCTCGTGGGCGATGAGGTGCGCAGCAACGTTTCGGCGGGGCACGCGCACGGCCAGGTCGCGTCCGAGTCGGTAGATCACGTTGTCCCAGCCGTTGGCGACCAACTCGAGGTCGCCGGTGAGATCGGGGTGCTGCTCGGCGAGCAGGCTGCGCACGAGGTCGGGATCGATGCGGATGTCGGCTGCGGGGGATTGCATGGCGATTCAGGCTAGCAACCGCGCATCAACACGTTCGGCACAGCGGTAATAAGCTGGCGAAACCCGACGCCAGAGCGCGAGAAGAAGAGGCAACCATGACGGCAGACGGCCGCGTCGACAACCGTGTCGGCAACACCGAGTACGACCCGAGCGAGTTCCGACGGGTCTTCGAGGGTCACTTCACGTGGGCGGCCGCGTTCGAGCGCAACATCCATCGTTATGCGCATCGACCGGCGATGACGGACCCGCCGACCGGTAGATCGTGGACGTACGCCGAGCTCGGCCAGGTCACCGGACGACTCGTCGAAGGACTGCGATCGCGCGAGGTGGGTGTCGGCGACATCGTCTGCTATCAGCTGATGAACGTGCCGGAGTTCGCGTTCCTGTACATCGCGGCTCAGGGGCTGCGTGCTGTCAGTTCGCCGATGAACTTCCGCCTGGCTCCTGCCGAGACTGCACACATCATCGACCAGGCGCATCCGGTGGTCTTCGTGTACGACACGGCGGATGCCGCCAACGTCGCTGCCGCCCTCGACCTCGCCGAGCACGCGCCGCGCATCGTCGCCGGCGTCGGTGACGGCGGGCTGCTGCCGGGCACCGTTCGGTTCGACGACCTATTCGCTGATGACGCGCCGGGCTTCCACGCGCCGGCGGATGCGAGCACCTGGGACGAGACGTCCCGCCTCTACACGTCGGGCACGACGGGCATGCCCAAGGCCGTTCCGCTCACCAGTCTCAACGAGGTTCTCACGGCGCACGACGTGATCATGCACTTTCCGCTCGCGCCCACCGACAAGACGATGAACATGTCGCCGTGGTTCCACCGGGGAGGCAACTACTGCGCCGGCCCGAACACCGCGTTCTTCGTGGGCGCCGAAGTGGTCACGCTGCCGAAGTTCGATCCCGAGGTCGTGCTCGACAGCATCCAGGACTACAAGCTCACGTACGTGATCGGAGCCCCCACCAACCTCGAGCGCCTGGCGGATGCCCAGGAAGCGCAGCCTCGCGACCTGACGTCTTTGCACGGCATCGTGACGATGGGCGCGCCGCTCGATCGGGCCGCCGCGTTGCGCTACCAGCGTGTGCTGACCCCGCGGATCGCGAACGGTTACGGCACGACGGAGGCGTTCTGGAACACCTACCTTCGGCCCGAAGATCTGCCGGACGCCGCAGGAGCGGCCGGACGCGCCTGCCTTGACGACGACGTCGCCGTGGTCAAGGTCTACAAGGAGGGCATCGCGTCGCCCGAGGATCACGCGAAGAAGGATGGCCAGGAGATCGGCGAGATCATCATGCGTTCCGTGAAAAGCGGATACGCCTATCTCGGCAACCCGGAGGAGCAGGCCGAGAAGTTCCGCGACGGGTGGGTGTACCCGGGAGATCTCGCCACCTGGGACGAGAACGAGATCGTCACCGTGGTCGGGCGCAAGGACGACATGATCATCTCGGGCGGCGAGAACGTGCATCCGGTGCAGGTCGAAGAAGTGTTGGCAGGGCACGAGGGCG
>DASZMW010000009.1:0-8236 GCA_035551735.1 Humibacter sp.
GCCCTCCGACACCCCGCAGCGATCGGTGCTGGTTCTCATCGCCTTCGCAGTCGCCGCCTTCTCGCTCCTGCTGCAGGGCGGCACCATCGGCCCCCTGGTGCGCATGATCACACCGAAGGTCGACCAGACGGCTGTCGATAAGCAGAACGACGAAGAGCGCACCAAGATCATGGAGCTGATGCGGAAGAGCGCGCAGGCCATCCCCGAACCACCACGTCCTGAGGGTGAGCCGACGGTCGAAAGCTTCAGAGAGCAGCGCAAGTACCGGCTCGCCGTCCTCGAGGCGCAGCGCGCCGAGCTACTCGACGCCCGCGACAACGGCATCTTCGACGCCGACGTGCTCGAGAGCCTGCTTGCGAACCTGGATGCCTCGCAGATCGCGATGGAAATGAGGGGTTCGCGGGCCTGACGCCGCATCCCGGCGCGATTTCGTTCGGTTGCAGTGACGTGGGAATACGCCATCACCGTGTTTGTTGAAGTTGATAAGTCTCGACTCAAGTTCGAGATGACACGGTAAATGCTCCGGGATCATTCCGGAGCGCACGCATCCGACAACAGGAGAATCAGTGCCTGAGAACTTCATCCCCGAAGAGGCCGCCGAGGGAAGCTCGTTCGACGAGTTCCTCGCACGCTACCTTGCGGGCGAGCGCGCCCGATCGTCGCGCTCCATCGACATCAGCCGTTTCCTCAGCCAGCGAACGCAAGAGGTGCTGCAGGCCTCCGGCCGCTACGCGCTCGAGCACGGCAACAACGAACTCGACGCGCTGCACATTCTGCGCGTGATGGCGGGCGAGGACCCCGCCGCCGAGGCCATGCGACGCATTGGCATCGACCCGGCGCGCATCGTGCGCGCCGCCGAGCAGCGACTCCCTCAGACCGGCGAGGCGACAACGGATGCCCCGGCACTCACGCCGTCGGCGCAGCGCACGCTGTTCCACGCGTACCAGGTGGCGCGCTCGTCCGGCTCGACGTACATCGACCCTGAGCACCTCTTCTACGCGCTCGTGATCGCGCAGGACTCCCCTGCCGGCCAGGTGCTGCAGTCAGCCGGCGTGACGCCAGAGGCGCTCGCAGGCGCCATGCGGGATGCCGCGACGGTGGGTGCAGGGACGGCGGGCGATCCGGATGCCGGTGAGTCGGCATCCGACTCCCCCATGCTCGATCGATTCGGCACGGACCTGACGCAGATGGCCCGCGATGGGCAGCTCGACCCCGTGATCGGACGCGTCGATGAGATCGAGCAGACCGTCGAGATCCTCTCGCGTCGCACGAAGAACAACCCCGTACTCGTCGGCGAGGCTGGCGTCGGCAAGACGGCCGTCGTCGAGGGACTCGCCCAGGCGATCGTCGACGGCGGCGTTCCGGAGCAGCTGCGCGACAAGCGCGTCATCTCGCTCGATCTGCCCGGCATGCTCGCGGGGACCCGTTACCGCGGAGACTTCGAGGAGCGCCTCACCAAGCTGACGGACGAGATCGCCCAGAAGAAGGGCGAGCTGATCGTCTTCATCGACGAGGTGCACTCTGTGATGGGCGCGGGCGGTGCCGGCGATGGCGGAATGGATGCCGGGAACATCCTGAAGCCGCGCCTCGCCAAGGGCGACCTGCACCTGGTCGGCGCGACCACTCTCAAGGAGTATCGCCAGATCGAGAAGGACCCGGCACTGGAGCGTCGCTTCCAGCCCGTCACGGTCGCCGAGCCCTCGATCGAGGATGCCGTCGCGATCCTCTCCGGACTGCGTCACGCCTACGAGGAGCACCACGGGGTCAGCTACACCGATGACGCCGTGCGCGCTGCCGTTGAGCTGTCGGCCCGTTACGTCTCCGACCGTTTCCTGCCCGACAAGGCGATCGACCTGATCGACCAGGCCGGAGCGCGCCTGCGGCTGCGGCTCGGCAAGCTGGTCGACGCGACGGCGCTGCTGCAGCAGCTGGCGGACCTCGAGGCGGAGAAGAACGCAGCGGTCTCCGGTGAGCACTATGAGGAGGCGTCGCGCATCCGCGACGAGATCACCAAGGTGCAGGACAAGCTCGATGCGGCGTCAGCTGCCGGAGCGTCCACCCGCCAGGAGAGTGCCGTCGTCGACGAGGCTCAGATCGCCGGTGTTGTGGCGCGGGCGACGGGCATCCCGGTCGCACGTGTCGGCGAGGCCGATCGCGCCCGTCTGGCGAAGCTCGAGAGCGAGCTTCACGAACGCGTGATCGGACAGGACGATGCTGTGACCGCGGTGGCGAAGGCCGTGCGGCGCAATCGGACGGGCATGGGCGACGAGCACCGTCCCGTCGGCAGTTTCCTGTTCCTCGGTCCGACCGGAGTCGGCAAGACCGAGCTGGCGAAGGCCCTCGCCGGGTCGCTGTTCGGCTCGGACCGTTCGATGATCCGATTCGACATGAGCGAGTTCGGCGAACGGCACACGGCCGCGCGACTGATCGGTGCCCCTCCCGGATACGTCGGCTATGACGAGGCCGGTCAGCTGACCGAGCGCGTGCGCCGCAACCCGTACTCGGTTCTGCTGTTCGACGAGATCGAGAAGGCCCATCCCGACATCTTCAACCTGCTGCTGCAGGTGCTGGACGACGGACGTCTCACCGACGGGCAGGGCCGCACGATCGACTTCCGCAACACGGTGGTGATCATGACGTCGAACATCGGGTCGGAGTTCCTGGCCTCCAAGAGCGGTGCGCTCGGCTTCGTGGCGCCAGGAGCCGATGGCTTCGGCGACGAGAAGGCGCTGCGCGACCGCGTGATGGGCAAACTGCGTGAGAACATGCGGCCGGAGTTCTTGAACCGCATCGACGAGATCGTGCTGTTCCGCAAGCTCGACCGCGAGCAGCTGCGCGACATCGTTCGTCTGCTGCTGCACGCGACTTCGGCGCGACTGAACCAGCGTGAGATCACGCTAACCGTGACGGATGCCGCCATCGAGTGGATCGCCGACCACGGCTACGAGCCGGAGTACGGCGCCCGTCCGTTGCGCAGGCTGATTCAGCGCGAGGTCGACGACCGCATCGCCGACCTGCTGGTGAACGGCGCCGTCGACGACGGAGGCTCGGTGCGAGTGGATGCCGTCGGCGACGAATTGCTTGTCGACTCGCTCCAGAGGGTGTCGGCGGCGGCCTGACGACATCGTCGCCCTCGCGCCCTCCGCTGGTCGAGTAGCGCCCGCGCAGCGGACGCGTATCGAGACCCCGAAACAGCGGCAAATGGGTCTCGATACGCGTCGCCGTCGGCGGCGCTACTCGACCAGCGGAGGGCGCGCTACTGGACCAACGAGGGGGCGACGGCGAGTTCGTCGAGCTCGGCCGCGACCATCATCTGCACGAGTTCCTCGAACGTGACGGTCGGGGTCCAGCCGAGAACCGCTTCGGCCTTGGACGCGTCGCCGATCAGGTGATCGACCTCCGCCGGCCTGATCTGGCTCTCGTCGTGCCGAACATAGGGAGTCCAGTCGTCGATCCCCACCGTGCCGAAGGCGACGTCGAGCAGGTCGCGGATGGAGTGCGTGACCCCGGTGGCGATCACATAGTTGTCGGGCTGAGGCTGCTGAAGCATGCGCCACATGGCCTCCACGTAATCGCCGGCGAACCCCCAGTCCCGTCGAGCTTCGAGGTTGCCCAGTCCGAGCGAGTTCTGCAGTCCGAGCGAGATGCGCGCCGCGGCCCTGCACACCTTGCGTGTGACGAACTCGGCTCCACGCCTCGGCGACTCGTGGTTGAACAGCATGCCGCACGTCGCGTGCATTCCGTACGACTCGCGATAGTTGATCGTGAGGTAGTGGCCGAACACCTTGGCCACGGCATACGGGGAACGCGGCCAGAGCAGTGTGGTCTCGCGCTGGGGAACCTCCTGCGCCTTGCCGAACATCTCCGACGACGACGCCTGATAGAACCGCACGGATGAGACGTCGTCGCCCGCGTAGGTCCTGATCGCCTCGAGCATGTTCAGCACGCCGTGCCCTGTCACCTGAGTCGTGACTGCAGGGTTGTCCCACGAGTAGGCGACGTACGAGATCGCCCCGAGGTTGTACACCTCGTCGGGCCGCGCCTCACGCATCGCGCGCTGCAGGCTCGGGAGGTCGGTGAGATCACCCGAGATCAGCTGCACGTCGGGGACGATGCGCTCGACCACGGCCTGCTTGGGATTGTTCTGGCCGCGGATCAGGCCGTAGACCTCGTATCCCTTCGCCAGGAGCAGCTCGGAGAGGTAGAGACCGTCTTGACCGGTGATCCCGGTGATGAGCGCACGTGGCATGGGGTCCTTCGATGGCTCGGGTGTGATCACATGGTAACGACATAGGCGCCACGCTGAGAAACCCTCATTCGGGCGACAGGACACATAGCGCTGACGTTCAGCCGACACTGATACGTTCAGAAGCGTCGGCATCGAGTCGACGTCAGGGAAGATCTCTCCGAACTCCGCGCGCAGTCCGCCGCAGTGCGAACGTTTCCTCTGGGCCACTCAGAGGAGCGCTATGTCGCACGTCCCCCCTTTCACCGCGCCGTCCACCGACGACGCGACGCGTCCCGTTCCGGCCGGAATCGAGCCGACTCTGCCAGTCGGCGCCACCGCGATCGTCTATTGTGAGGGCCTGTTCGGCGAGCAGGACGGCAAGACCGCCAACGGCCTCGTCCGCTTCTCGGAGCGCTACGAGATTCTGAGCGTCATCGACAGCACGCACGACGGCGCGGATGCCGGCACACAGCTCGACGGTGTCCCCAACGGCATCCCCGTTGTCGCGTCGCTCACAGCGGCTCTGTCCCGCGCCGGTCGTACGCCTGACTACCTGATCTTCGGCATGGCGCCCGCGGACGGCTTGCTCTCTGACACTCACCGCTCCGTGCTGCTGGACGGCATCGAGCAGGGCATGCACATCGTGAACGGCCTTCACGAGTTCTTGAACGACGACCCGGAGTTCGCGGCCGCAGCACTGCAGAACGGGGTAACGATCACCGACGTGCGCCGCCCCAAAGAGAAGAAGGACCTGCACCTCTTCTCCGGCCGCATCTTCGACGTCACCTGCCCCCGCATCGCGGTGCTCGGCACCGACGGATCGGTCGGCAAGCGCACCACGGCCACCCTGCTCGTGCAGGCTCTGAACGCTCGAGGCATCCGCGCCGTCTTGGTCGGCACCGGCCAGACCTCGATCATGCAGGGCGGCAAGTACGGTGTCGCGCTCGACGCGATCGTTCCCCAGTTCTGCTCCGGCGAGGTCGAGAACCAGGTCGTCGCCGCGTTCCTCGGCGAAGACCCCGACGTGATCGTCATCGAGGGACAGGGAGCCCTGAGCCACCCCGCGTACATGAGCAGCGCGCAGATCTTGCGCGGCAGCCGTGCGAGCGGCGTCATCGTGCAGCACGCCCCCAAGCGACGCGTGCTCGGCGACTTCCCGATGATGCCGGTGCCGAGCGTCACGAGCGAGGTGACCCTCATCGAGGCGTTCGCCGACACCAAGGTCATCGGGGTCACCATGAACCACGAGGACATGACGCCCGACGAGATCGCTCCAGCGATCGGCGTGCTCGAAACGGAGACCGGACTGCCGGCAACCGACCCGCTGACCAGGCCGCTCGACGAACTCGCCGACATGGTGACGGCCGCCTTCCCCGAGCTGCAGCCGCGCACGCGGCTCGCCCACTGAGACGACTCGGTCAGAGCCCTAGCTGGTTCGCCTCCATTCGGGTTTCACCGACCCCGGATGGAGGCACCACGTGGCATGAATCGCTGCACGACGGGCACCGCGGTTTCCCGCAGGGCTTTCCACCCCCGGTACCTCTGAAACGGCAGTTCGAAGACCGCTGCGAACACGCGGGCGAAACACACCGTTGCCGGCACGAGCACGGCAACGAGCACGAAGAACGCCGGCGCACCCGACGCGACGTGAGGCAGCACAAGGCCGTAGGACACGGCTATCACAATCGGCATGTGGGTCAGATACAGGCTGTACGAGAACGACCCGAGGCTGCGGAGCGGCCGCGTGTCCAGGAGCCGCACGATGCTCCGCGGCTGCGACGTGGCGATCGAGGCGAGGAAGCATCCGATCGCGGGGGCCCAGGCCAGATCGACCCAGAACACGTTGAGGTTCGACCAGGTCGTGCCCTCGACCACGATCAACACGACGACCGGGACCGACATCGCGAGTGCGTACCAGCCCCACGGCTGCGACCGCACGCGCTCCTTCGCGGTGACGATCCCCGCCGAAACGACACCGACGGCGAACAGCACAGCGAGGTCAGGGGTGAACTTCACGAGCGCGTCGTTCAGAAGCGACAAGTGCGGCCCGAGCAGCCCGATCGCCACGACGACCGCGGCTACTGATGCCGCCATCGCCAGCGCGCTGACGCGGCGCACGATCAACAGCAGCAACGGCAGCAGGAGATAGAGCTGCGCCTCGATGGCGATCGACCAGAATGCACGGTTCGGGATGCCGGCAGGCACGGCATCCTGTACCAACAGCCCGTAGACGACGACGGATTTGGCATTCGGCACCGTCCACCCTGGCTGGGCGAGCACACACCAGACCATGACCAGGCTGAACCCCAAGGCTGCCCAGTACGGCGGCAGGATGCGCCAGGCACGCCGGCGCCCGAATTCTCGGATCGATGCGAAGCGCCATCCAGAGCGCACGGGACCGAGGGCGAGCGAGAATCCGGAGACCGCGATGAAGACGATCACCGCGAACCGTCCGTCACCGAGCCACGCCGCCCAGAGCGGAGCGTGCGCGGAAGAGGCGCCCGGCCACGCCCGCTCGAAGGTGTGGTTGAGCACCACGTACAGCGCTGCGAGCCCGCGGATCCCGTCCAGCCCTACGATCCGGCGGGGATTCGCGGTCGAGACGACAGCGCCGACACCGGCCATCAGCGCTCGGTCCGGCTCCCGTCCGACGCGCTACCCGTGTCGGGCGACGTCGTACTCGACCGCGTGAGGGACATCACGCTCGCGCCGGGGCATTCGACGACACCTTTCGCGGCGCACGAAAGACGATCGCGGTGGTGATGGCGAGCACGACGACGCCGATGGCCTCGACGATGACCGTCTCCGGCACGAGGGTGAAACTCCAGACCTCGGTGATGCCGAAGAGTCCGACGGTCAACGCGAGCAGTAGCGACAACAGCGACGCGATGATGAACAACAGGCTCAGCACCGTCGCCCACCTGAGCAGCAGCCCGCGGAGAACGAGCATGGCAATCGCCAGCACGAGACCGGCGATGGCATTCAACACGAACAGCACACCGAGCAGGCCGCCGACGCTGTCGAACACCAGGAACAGATGGAATCCGCCGATCGTGAGAAGGATGATCGCGCTGAGGATCCGCATGACCCACAGCGCGCCTTGGTTGCTACCGCTCATTCCCGTCACCTGTCTTTCGATGCGGTCCACCGTTATGTGAGGCCGTCATTGAGAACACGAGTGAGCGCGCGTGAACGTTCAGATCTGCGCCGGATCACGCGTGTCGAATGCGGCCGCGGCTCTCATCTCGGAGCGCGTTCATTGCGGGCCGTAAGCGGTCAAGAAGCGATTGCGGAAGGCATCCATGCGCCACACCGGCGCCGCCGGCGACGGGAACACGCCCGGCTGCCAGTGCCAGGAGTCGATGCCGGCGATCACCCCCTTGTCTTTCGAGATGATGCTGATCGGCACGTTGTGGTTCGCCCCTGTGCCGCTGACCTCGGTCGCCGGCTGGTGGTCTCCGAGCACCACGAGCACCAGGTTCGGGTCGTTGAAGGTGGTCAGGAACGAGAACAGCGTGCTCATCGTGTACTGCACCGACTCCCCGTACAGCTGTTGCACATGGCGCGGGTTCTGCCAGACGACGCTCGGCGGCAGA
Source organism: Humibacter sp. (assembly GCA_035551735.1). Lineage (GTDB taxonomy): Bacteria > Actinomycetota > Actinomycetes > Actinomycetales > Microbacteriaceae > Humibacter. The sequence goes on from DASZMW010000009.1 coordinate 7,825, forward strand.
CCTTCCGCGGGTTGCGGGTCGTAGACGGATCCGTCGCCGACCGACGACCACGGCACCTGGTGGGGAAGCGGCGTCCACGGGGTGTGCGATGAGACGAAGTCGACCTCCGCCATGAACGGCTTATGGGGAACCGCCAATTCATGCTGTTGCAGGTAGTTCCAGGTGAACTGGTCGGGAATGCGCGCGTAACTGAATCGCGGTCCCTGGTAGCCGACGTTCTGCGAGTTCAGAAGTGTGTCGTAGTGATAGAACGACGTGCCGACTGGCCACGGTGCGGCATCCGACGGCACGTCGCTGAGCGTGCGCCATCCGGCCTTCTTGAACGCATCGCTCAGGGTGAACCTGTCGCCGGCGGTGACGCGGTCGTACTTCTGCTGCGAGTCGACCCAGAGCCCGGTCTGCAGCGTCGAGT
>DASZMW010000010.1:0-5275 GCA_035551735.1 Humibacter sp.
GGGCACGGTGAACCCCCTGGAGGTTGAGACGGATGCCCGCAATTCTACCGGTGAACAGGCGTGCGTGCCGATCGCTCGATTCCCGTTCACCTGGCATCCACCGGCGGCCGGCCGGGTGTTCCACGCAGTCGCCTACTCTCACCACCGGTGAGCACCGTCCGTGTGCTCGCTGACGCAGGGCCGAGGGGGTCTTCGATGAGCACACACGACGTCGTCGTCAGCAGCAGGCGCGCAGCCGAGCAGTTCGCGTTCCGCGATCTCGACGACTTGCCGGACGAGCAGATCGACGACCTCGACGAGGTGGAAGAGATCGAGGTGGAACTCGTCGTGCTCGCGCTGGCGGGCACCACGGTCGTCGACGACGGCATGGTTGAGCACGCGTACAAGCTGGCGATGGATCGTGCCGGCATCGCGATCGCTGCCGAGGCGCGCGTGTCGGCGCTCGAGTTCGTGCGCGAGAACTTCGGCCGAGCCAAGGATGAGGTGCTCCGCGAGCTCGCCGCCGATGAGGACCAGACCGCTCGGGCAGTCGGTGCGTTCGAGGACGCCTTCTCCGAACTGGCGGAGCGCGAGGGACTCGAGCCGGTGCCGGGCGCCGAGCGGACCATTCGCACGCTGCGCGAGAACGGCGTTCGCGTCGCCCTCACGACAGGGCTGACGCGGTGCACGATGGAGACGATTCTGAGTGCGCTGTCGTGGAACGACCTTGCCGACGTCGTGTTGTGCTCCGACGACGTGGAGCGCGGCCGGCCGTACCCCGACCTGGCGCTGACGGCTCTGCTGCGCACCGGTACGTCGTCCGTCGACTCGATGATCGTCGTCGGCGACACCGTCTCCGACATCGAAAGCGGGCTCGCGGCCGGCGCGGGAGTCACAGTCGGGGTGCTCACCGGGTGGCACGACGAGCGCGCGCTCACCTTCGCCGGAGCGGATGCCGTCATCGACAGCATCGCGGACCTTCCGGCGCTGCTCGGCCTGAGGAGCGACCGCATCGGCTGACCCTGTTCCTCGGTGCGCCTCATCCGGTTCTCGCCGTCGAGGCCGGCGATCGGGCATCCGTCCGCAGCATGTCTGATGGATTATTGATCTGTCCGATAGATTAACCAGATGACCTACATCCCCGACGCGATCCGCACGGTGACGCTCTCGACGCTGCGCCTCCCGTTGCCGGTCGCCATCTCCGACGCGAAGGTGTTCACCGGGCGACAGAAGCCCATGACCGAGGTCGTCTTTCTGATCGCCGAAATCGACACGGAACAGGGCTTCTCCGGCCACGGTTTCAGCTACTCGAAGCGAGCGGGTGGCCCTGCGCAGTATGCGCACGCTCGAGAGGTCGCAGGCACGGCGATCGGCGAAGACCCGAACGACATCGCCAAGCTCTACACGAAGCTGCTCTGGGCCGGTGCCTCGGTCGGTCGATCGGGCGTCGCGACGCAGGCGCTCGCCGCAATCGACATCGCGCTCTACGACCTGAAGGCCAGGCGCGCGGGGTTGCCGCTCTCGAAGCTGCTCGGGGCGCATCGCGACTCCGTGCGCACATACAACACGTCAGGCGGGTTCCTCAACGCGTCGATCGGCGAGGTGCTCGCTCGGGCCGACCAGTCCATCGACGAGGGGATCGGCGGCATCAAGATGAAGGTCGGGCTGCCGGATGTCTTCGAAGACCTCGGCCGCGTGCGCGCCGTTCGCGAGCACCTCGGCGACGAGATTCCGCTGATGGTCGACGCCAACCAGCAGTGGGATCGCACCACCGCGCTCCGCATGGGCCGTCGCCTCGAGGAGTTCGACCTCACCTGGATCGAAGAACCCCTCGACGCCTACGACGCCGAGGGGCACGCCGACCTGGCGCGGGCGCTCGACACCCCGATCGCGACCGGCGAGATGCTCTCCTCCGTCGCAGAGCACGAGCAACTCATCGCCGCACGCTCGTGCGACATCATTCAGCCGGATGCGCCGCGCATCGGAGGCATCACCCAGTTCCTGCGGCTCATGACGCTCGCCGATCGGGCAGGGCTCGACCTCGCTCCGCACTTTGCGATGGAGATCCACCTGCACCTCGCTGCGTGCTACCCGCGGGAGCCGTGGGTGGAGCACTTCGACTGGCTCGACCCGCTCTTCGAGGAGCGGTTGGAGACGCGCGGCGGTCGCATGATCGTCCCGGACCGCCCTGGACTCGGCATCACCTTCAGTGACCAGGCGAGAGCGTGGACGACCGAGTCGGTCACGATCAAGGCGTGATCGCGGATGGGACGATGAGCGCATGACAGCACCGCGCGCTGAGGCGATCGCTCGTACTCTCGCCGAGCGGATCGTCGATGGCGAGATCGCCCCTGGCGAGCGTCTGCCGAGCGAGGGCCGCCTCGTCGAGGAGTTCGGAGCGAGCCGAAGTGTGATCCGGGAGGCCCTTCAGCGGCTTCAGTCTCGCGGCCTCGTGCGCACTCGAGTCGGATCGGGCAGTTATGCGCTGACGCCGCCGGCTCCCGTCGCGGGGGACGACTGGCTCGCGGCACGCACCGAGACCGAGCGTGCCGAGCTGCACGCGTTCCGCCTCGCCATCGAGACCGAGGCGGCTGCGCTGGCCGCGCGCCGGGCATCCGACGGCGATCTCGCCGCTGTGGAAGCTGCGGCGGCAGCCCTTGAGGATGCCGCGGACCCCGCAGAGTCCGTCGAGGCCGACTTCGCGTTCCACCGCGCGGTCGCGGCGGCTTCCGGTAACCGGTATCTGCTGGCGAGTCTGGAGCGGGTCGGCGCCCGAGCGATCGTGGTGCCGCAGGCGCGCATCGACCCGACGCAGCACGACGGTGTGGATGCCGCGGCCGCACTCGCCGAACACCGTTCGGTCGCCGACGCGATCCGCTCGGGCGACCCCCTCGGTGCGGCGGCGGCGATGCGCGCGCATCTCACGGCATCCGCCTCGCGACGCCGCGGCTAGCAGCGTTATCGTCCCGGCGGTCGGGCTTGCGCTTTTGACTATTCCGCGTCTAATATTCCAGGTGGAATAATCAAACCGGGTGAACGGCGGCCATCACAGCCCGCACCCGTCGCTCTGGCAGGAAGGAGGAACGCGCATGGCAGGGCTCACGCCACTGGGGATCGCGATCCTCGGGCTGCTGATCGAGCGGCCGATGCATCCGTACGAGATGTTCCAGACCTTGATGACCCGATCGGAGGACCGGATCGTCAAGGTGCGGCCCGGCTCCCTGTACCACGCGGTCGAGAGGCTCGAACGCGACGGCCTCGTGCGAGCCACCGGAACGGCGCGTGAAGGCAACCGGCCGGAGCGCACCACCTACGAGATCACGGATGCCGGCCACGACCGCATGCTGGAGCGCATCACCGAGATGCTCGGCGAATGGAAGTACGAGTACCCGGAATTTCCGCAGGCGATCGCCGAGGCGCACAACCTGCCCCGCGACACGGTGATCAGGCTGCTGCACAAGCGCGCAATGGAGATGCACGGTCAGGTCGAACTTGTCGGTCGTGCGGTGGATCATCTGGAGAACAAAGAACTCGAGCGCAAGTACTGGCTCGAAGCCTCCTACATGCGCGCCATCGTCGAGGCGGAGATCGCCTGGGTCGAGGCCCTCATCGTCGACCTCAAGAACGAAACCATCGACTGGTAGCCGTCGATCCGGACGCTCTTCACTCGTCGTACTGACAAGAGCACCGACTTGCCCTACCGGCATCCACAGAAACTTTCGATCGGCCATCGCCGACCGACTCCCTTCATCAAGAAAGAAGAACATGGACAAGCAGACCCGTCCGTGGCCCGCGCTCTGGGCGCTGGTCATCGGATTCTTCATGATCCTGGTCGACACGACCATCGTGTCGGTCGCCAACCCGAAGATCCTCGAGGGCCTGAAGACCGACATCAACTCGGTCATCTGGGTCACGAGCGCCTACCTGCTCGCGTACGCGGTTCCCCTGCTCGTCACAGGACGCCTCGGTGACCGTTTCGGACCCAAGAACATCTACCTGATCGGCCTCGTGCTGTTCACCGGCGCCTCGCTGTGGTGCGGTTTCGCCGGCTCGATCGAGCTGCTCATCACGGCCCGCGTCGTGCAGGGACTGGGCGCCGCCATGATGACGCCGCAGACCATGGCCGTGATCACGCGCACCTTCCCGCCGAACAAGCGCGGAGCCGCGATGGCACTCTGGGGCGCCACCTCCGGCGTCGCGATGCTGGTCGGCCCGCTGCTCGGCGGCGTGCTCGTCGACGGTCTCGGCTGGGAGTGGATCTTCTTCATCAACGTGCCTGTCGGCGTGATCGGCTTCATCGCCGCCGTGATCCTGGTGCCGAAACTTCCGACGCACAAGCACTCGTTCGACATCCTGGGCGTCATCCTGAGCGCGATCGGGCTCTTCCTCGTCGTCTTCGGTATTCAGGAGGGCGCGACGTACAACTGGGGAACCATCACCGGCCCGATCTCCGTATGGGGATTGATCATCGCGGGAATCGTGGTTCTCGCGCTGTTCGTCGTGTGGCAGGCGGTCAACAAGGGCGAACCCCTGATGCCGCTGAAGCTCTTCCGTGACCGCAACTTCTCGCTCGCGAACATGGCGATCAGCACGGTCGGATTCACCGTGACGAGCATGTCGCTGCCGCTGATCTTCTTCGCCCAGCTGGTGCTCGGCTTCACACCGACCCAGTCGGCGCTGTTGATGGTGCCGATGGCTCTGGTCGTCATCCCGATCTCACCGTTCGTCGGACGCCTGGCCGACCGGGTGCATCCGCGCTACCTGGCGTTCTTCGGGCTCTTCCTGATGGCGGTCGGCCTGGTCTGGTACTCCGCATGGCTCGACCCGAACGTCGACGTGTGGGCGCGCCTGCTCATCCCGAGTGCCGTGCTCGGTGTCGCTAACGCGTTCATCTGGGCGCCGCTGTCGGTGACCGCGACGCACAACCTGCCTCCGGCAGATGCCGGTGCGGGCGCCGGCATCTACAACACCGTTCGACAGGTCGGCAGTGTGCTCGGCAGCGCGGCGATCGCAGCGCTCATCCAGGGGCGGCTGACTGCCAACGGCTTGCACTCCGCGTCGAGCGGATCGGAGTTCAGCGGCACGAAGCTTCCCTCGATCGTGGCGCAACCCTTCACGGATGCCATGTCGCAGACGCTTCTGCTGCCGGCAGCGGTCTCGCTGCTCGGAGCTGTTGTTGTGCTGTTCTTCGTTCGGCCGAAGAACACGACGAACTGGAGCTCAACGCAGGGCACGCCCGTCGTCGGCGCGAAGCACCCCGCCCCTGTGGCGGAGTAGCGCCGCGCGCCCCGCTACC
>DASZMW010000011.1:0-2778 GCA_035551735.1 Humibacter sp.
GTAGACGCCGTCGATCGTGAAGCCGGAGAGCCTCTGCCCGTCGTCGCCGCCGACGAAGATGCCGCGGAAGTCGCCGAGGTTGGTCCCGTCCGCACCGGCGGACGGATTGTCGTTGGTGACCTCGATGTTCTCGATGGTCCAGTACTGCTGGTTGAAGAGCTCTACGGCGTTCGCGACCTGACCGGCACCGTCGACGCGTGGTTGCGCGCCAGATCCGTAGTCGCCGATCGTGACGTTCGCCGTGGCATCGCCGGATCCCTTGGGCCACAGAGTGGTGCCCGACCACTCGGATCCGTCCGCCAGGAGGATGCGGTCGCCGGCCCGGAAGGTGGTCGCGTTCACCTTCGCGAGCGACTTCCACGGCGCAGACGAGCTCGTTCCCTGATTGCTGTCGCTGCCGAGCTGCGAGTCGACATAATACGTCGTTCCCGCTGTGGCAGCACGAGCAGGCGGCGGCGCGGTGAACGCCAGAGCTGTTCCGACGAGTGCGATCGCACAAGCGATGGCCATCGCGCGAATCGTCGTGCCGATGAGGGGCTTCATGGGAACCTCCTGCGCTTCGGATGCGGTCGCAGGCGCACGGCGGCGCAGCGACAAGACCCAGATTGGATACGTCGTCGTACTCGGGCCACGCAGCGAGTTGCATATCGACAGGCGGCCGACGCCGACATTAGTGATCGTTCACTATTTCTGTCAACGGTTGAAGCAAGAACACGAGCGCGACGGCGCAGGAGCCTCGCCGTCACTCACCGTGGTGCAGGCCCGCTCGACCCGCGCGCGATGAGCCTGCCCATGACCTGATGCTCGAAGCTCGGAGGTTCCCGGTCCTCGACCCTTGCGATCAGCTCGAGCATTGCCTGCCGTCCGATCAACTCCAGGTTCAGCTCCACCGTCGTGAGGGTTGGGGAGAGGAATCGTCCGATCTCCTCGTTGTCCCAGCCGACGACGCTGACGTCGTCGGGAACGCGGACCCCGCGATCCTGAAGCCCGCGGATGACTCCGAACGCGACTAAGTCGTTGGCGGCGACGATGGCCGTCACGCCCGAGTTGGCGGGGAGATCGCGCGCTGCCTGGTAGCCGGCCTCGACGGACCAGTCGCCCCCGACGACGCCGTAAGACTCCAAACCGAGTCGGTCGACGGTCTCGAGGTAGACGGTGCGCCGATTGCGGGCCGACGCCCAATCCTGGTTGCCGGCGACATGCAGGAATCGACGATGGCCCAGATCGGCCAGATGCTGCACGACCTCCGCCGCGAACGCGCCGTCGGCGAAGGCGCCGGTCGAGCGCATCTTCTCGTCGTACTGGCCCATCACCTGCATGGGCACGGGCGACACCGGGAGCGGCGAGAGCATGTCTCCGAGCGGTGTGAACGACAGGATGCCTTCCACTCGCTCGCTGTCCATCAGCGTCAGAACCCGTTTTCGGCGGCGGGCTTCATCGCCTTCGAGGCTGACCACGTCGATCTGGTAGCCGGCCTCGTGCGCGGCGGACGCGGCGCCGCGGAACGGCGTCGGCACGAAGTAGGTCAGCTCAGGAAGAACGATCGCGATGCGATTCGTTCGCCTGGTGCGCATCGACCTGGCGATGAGATCCGGCCGGTAATCCAGGTCGTGGATCGCCTTCTCGACCTTGTCGACGGTGACGGGTTTCAGGCCGCCGTTGAATCGCAGGTAGCGCGAGACCGTCTGGTGGGACACCCCAGCGAGTTCTGCGACATGCATGATGGTCACGCGCTTGCGTCGAGGGGCGCCGGAGTCCGCGTTGTCGCCGTGCATTCGTGTCCCCTCCGCCTGTGGCCCCCTGCAGAAGCAGGCGCCGATCACTCGATAGTCCGAGGGTCGCGGAGCCGCGCAGCGTGGCCCTCTCGCGTTGTTGGAACCCTATCGCCAGTTCGCAGCAATATTGCACTCCGATAGTGAACGATCACTATTCATGCTAACGTGTCCGCGATCGGGAAAGCGGTTGCCGCTCGATCAGCATGGCAAGCACAACCTGGCAAGGAGGCCACATGTCACAGCAGCTCTCCCGGCGTCAGTTCGGCGCCCTCGCGCTGACCGGAATCGGGACCACATTTCTGCTCGCCGGATGCGGAACATCGGCTACGCCATCGGCGGGCTCGACATCCACAGCAGCAGCGGGCGATGCGTTCAAGAAGGCCACGCTCAACTTCTCCTGGTGGACCAACCCGGTGCGCTCGGCGAACACGAACAAGATGGTGCAGGCGTACACCAAGGTGCATCCGCCGATCACAGTGAATCAGCAGCCTGGCCAGTGGGCGACGTACTGGACAAAGCTGTCGACGCAGGTCGCCGGTCAGACCGAGCCTGATGTCATCCAGATGGATCAGGCGTACATCGCCGAGTATGGCGGTCGCGGTGCGCTCCTCGACATGTCCAGCGTGGCGAGCATCGACACCGCGCCGGTGAAGTCGTCGCTCGCCGACGGAACACTCGGCGGCAAGCTCTATGGCATCCCGATCGGCGAGACGGCGTACAGCATCTGTGCGAATAAGACGCTCTTCGAGAAGGCGGGCGTCGACGTGCCAGATGACAAGACATGGACCTGGGATGACTATCTCAGCATCTGCAAGAAGCTCGCCTCCGGGAGCAATGGTGCCTTCACCGGCACCAACTGGTACGGCGGCGATCAGGACCTGCAGATCTGGCTGCATCAACGTGGCGAGCAGCTGTACACCGACAAGGGCAAGATCGGCTTCACCACGGGTGGTGTGACGAGCTGGCTCACGATGGTGCAGAAGTTTTTCACATCGGGAGGCTC
>DASZMW010000012.1:0-3883 GCA_035551735.1 Humibacter sp.
CCACCGCCTGTATCCAACCTTGAACGCGAGCACGCCGAGTTCGGCGGCGACCTGTGCCGTCGGCCCGGGGACATGCCGCCGCATCAACGCGTCGGCGATCGCCGCAGCCATGCCGATGCTCTTCATAGCGTCACGGGTGCGCAACTCCTCGTTCGCCTCGATCGCGGCGTTCAGCCGCGGGCTGAGGTCACGGTTGAACGATGTCATCTCGCTCGAGGCGAGCTCGAGGCCGGCCGCAACGGCAGACAGTGGCGTCGCATCCGCCGGCGCGTTCGTGATGCCCTCTGCCAGCAATCGGCTGAGAGTCTCCTGGCCCGCCGCGAGGATCTCCCGCTTGTCGCCGAAGTGACGAAAGAACGTACTGCGCGTGAGCCCGGCACGCTCGGCGATCTGAGCGACCGTCGTCTCGTCGTATCCCTGTTCGGCGAAGAGGTCGAGGGCAGCGACCGCCAGGCGCTCACGGGCATCCGGCTTCCATCTCGGCATGAGGCGATTCTACGCGATGCGACACATGTCGCATCAGCGGTGTATCCTGATGGGACATCAGTCGCATCACTAGGGCCGCAGACGCGGCCGCACACCTCAAGGAGCTCAGCATGCGCATCTTCATCACCGGCGGAACGGGTCTCATCGGATCGGCGGTGGTCTCCGAACTGCTCAGGGCGGGGCATTCCGTCACGGCACTCTCCCGGTCGGATGTCTCGGCCGCGCGCGCAGAAGCCGCCGGCGCCGACGTGCTCCGCGGCGGCCTCTCCGATCTCGACGTGCTGCGGACCGGCGCGCAGCAGGCGGACGGCGTCATCCATCTCGCCTTCTCCAACGACTTCAGCTCGCCCGAAGCGCTCGCGCACGCGATCGACGAAGAGGGCACCGCGCTCGCGACGCTCGGTGAGGCCCTAGTAGGGTCAGACCGTCCGCTCGTCACCGTGTCGGGGACGCCCTACGCGCCGGGTCGCCCGTCGACCGAGCAGGATCCGCTGCCGACCGACGGTCCCGTCGGGGGACGTAGCGTGTCGGTTGGCAGGGCGCTCGAGCTCGCCGATCGTGGCGTACGCAGCTCCGCGATTCGGCTGCCTCGCACCGTCCACAACAACGGCGCCGGCGGATTCACCGGGCTGCTCACCCAGATTGCACGCCAAACCGGCGTCGCCGGGTACCCGGGCGACGGCGCGCAGCGCTGGCCGGCGGTGCATGCGCTCGATGCGGCGGTGTTATTCCGCCTCGCGCTGGAGAACGCTCCGGCGGGGACCGCGTGGCATGCCGTCGGCGAAGAGGGTGTCGCGGTGCGTGACATGGCCGACGTCATCGGACGGCGGCTGGGCATCCTGGTCGAATCGGTGCCGGAGGAGACCTTCGGAACCCTCGGTCCGATCTTCGCGACCGATCAGCCGGCATCCAGTGCTCACACGCGTGCCGTTCTCGGGTGGGAGCCCACGCATCCGAACCTGCTCGACGACCTGGAGAACATCGAGGCCTGAAACTCGGGCATTCGTAGGCGCCGGTAGACTCGTACGGCTTTTCCCTCACGTTGCCGAAAGGACTGCCGCGCGGTCCCGCGGCCGTCGGCGCACGACCAGATGCCCCAACCCTCGTCCGCGCCGCCCTCGACCGAATACCGCCTGCCGAACGGCCAGGTCCCCGTGCGAGCGGTGCTCCGCAGGCCTCGCCTGTTCGCGACCGAGGTGCTCGCAGGGATGGTGACGACCCTCGCGCTCATCCCCGAAGTGATCTCGTTCTCGATCATTTCGGGCGTCGGGCCGGATGTCGCGCTCATCTCGTCCGTCGTGCTGGCGATCGCGATGTCGTTCCTGGGCGGCAGACCGGCGATGGTCACAGCGGCGGCGGGCTCTGTCGCGCTCGTCATCGCTCCGATGGTGCACGCGCACGGCACGGCGTACGTCTTGCCGGCGGTGTTGCTTGCCGGCGTCATCCAGGTCGCGATCGGGGCTGCCGGACTGGCGCGGCTCGTGCGCTACATTCCACGGTCGGTCATGATCGGCTTCGTGAACGCGCTCGGCGTGCTCATCTTCGTGGCTCAGCTGCAGCACGTGATCGACGTGCCATGGCAGGTGTATCCGCTGTTCGCCATCACGGTGTTGATCGTCGTGTTCCTGCCGAGGCTGACGAAGGCGGTCCCCGCTCCGCTCGTGGCGATCGTCGTCGTCACTGCTGCCGCCTTCGCATTCGGGATGAACGTGCCGACCGTCGGCGACGAAGGCAACGTCAGCGGCGCACTGCCCGGCATCACGCCGTTGACCGTTCCGCTCGACCTGCAGACGCTCCAGATCATCGCGCCGACCGCGTTCGCTGCCGCCATCGTCGGGCTGCTCGAGACTCTCCTCACGGCGAAACTCGTCGACGAGCTCACCGACAGCCGCTCGGCGAAGGGTCGCGAGACGTGGGGGCTCGGCGTGGCGAACATCCTCGCCGGCCTCTGGGGTGGCATCGCCGGCTGCGCGATGATCGGCCAGACCGTCGTCAACGTGCAGATCGGCAGGGCGCGCACGCGCATCTCCACGCTCGTCGCCGGACTGTTCCTGTTGCTGCTCATCAGTGTCCTCTCGCCGGTGATGGCAGCCATCCCGATGGCCGCTTTGGCCGCCGTGATGATGATCGTCGCTCTCCGGACCGTCGACTGGCACAGTGTGCGTCCGTCGACCCTGCGCCGGATGCCCCTGCCCGAGACGCTCGTCATGCTCGTGACCGTCGCGGTGGTGGTCGCGACCAGCAATCTCGCGATCGGCGTCGGTGTCGGCGTGCTTCTCGCTCTCGTGTTCTTCGCGCGGCGCATCGCTCACGTCGTGCGTGTCGAACGCACCCTCGATGCCGCCGGCGAGGTGGCCTACTACCGAGTGCTCGGCCCTCTCTTCTTCGCTTCCAGTAACGACCTCGTCGAGCAGTTCTCCTATGCGGATGACCCGGCGCAGGTCGTGGTGGATCTGTCGGGCTCTCACGTCTGGGATGCCTCGAGCGTCGCCGCCCTCGACTCGGTCGAGTCCCGGTACGCACAGCATGGAGCGCAGGTCGAACTGCGGGGACTGAACAGCCACAGCCAGGAATTCCACGGACGGCTGACGGGGGAGCTGGGCGGGTAGTCATCCGCGGACGCACGGCCACATCGACGGCGGCGAGTGGTGCGCCGCGCGGGCCGATGGGCCAGGATGTCGTCATGACCCACCCGGAACCCGCCTACACCCTCGAACAGCTCGAAGCAGAGCCCGTCGCCGAGTTCGCCTCCTTCGACCGCGACGACGCGGTTCGCCTCGGCGAGATCGCCGTTGCGCTGGTGCGCGAGCGCGGGCTGAACCTGGCCATCGAGGTGCACATCGGCGACGACCTCGTGTACCGAGCGCAACTCGGCACGACCGGTCAGCACAACGCGGACGTGATCGCCGGCAAGCGCCTTGTCGTCACGAAATTCGGGCACAGTTCCGTGCTCGCCCGCTTCAAGAAGGATGCGGACCCGTCCGTCGCGGAGGGCCTCGGCCCTGAGTACAAGTTCTGGGGCGGCAGCATCCCGATCTTCGTGAACGGCGACCTCGTGGCAACGCTCTCGTCCTCGGGCGAGGCCGATGTCGTCGACCACGAGACCATCGCGGATGCGCTGGTGCAGTTCCGCGGGTAGCGGATCAGCCCAGCTCCCACCCCTCGTAACGGAACAGGCGGATGCCCACGCACCCGCTCTCGGCGACCACGCCGACGACGCGGCCCGTGAATCCTCCCGCCACCTCGGTGGACAGGTAGCGGCCGTCCAGCCGTCCGAGCTCGACGGTCTCGCCGTCGCGCACGAGCGAGGCCACGATGGTGTCGGGACCGAGTCTCGTGGTGAAGGGCGGGGCATCCGACGCGATGATCTCCAAACGCAGCACGTCGCGCTCGAAGT
>DASZMW010000013.1:0-2204 GCA_035551735.1 Humibacter sp.
CACCACGCACGTCGCACTCGCGGCCGATCACGATCGATTCGTGACATTCCTGCTCGACGCCGTTCGAAGCTGACGGCGCATCGCATGGTCGGTGGCCGGCGCACGTGCGGCACCCCCGGTAGCGTCGAGGCATGGCAGAAATCGATCACCGCGCTCCCGAATACCGCGTCCTCGGACCCTCCGGCCTCGTCGTCTCGACGGTGGGCCTCGGCTGCAATAACTTCGGTCGCGCGGGAACCCGCACCGAATCCCAGGAGGGCACGACAGCGGTGATCGACGCCGCCGTCGACGCCGGTATCACGTTCTTCGACACCGCTGACGTCTACGGCAAGGAGCGGGGTCTCAGCGAGTCCCTGATCGGCGTTGCCCTGCGCGGCAAGCGCGAGCGCGTCGTTCTCGCCACCAAGTTCGGCGGCGACATGCAGGGCGCGAACGGTCCGGACTGGGGTGCACGCGGCTCGCGACGCTACGTGCGGCTCGCGGTGGAGGCATCCCTGCGTCGTCTGCAGACCGACTGGATCGACCTGTACCAGCTGCACGTGCCCGACCCGCTGACGCCCATCGAGGAGACCCTCGACGTGCTCGACGACCTGATCGCCGAGGGCAAGGTGCGCTACATCGGCCACTCGAACCTTGCGGGCTGGCAGATCGCCGACGCCGAGTTCACGGCGGTGCTGGGCGCCCATCCGAAGTTCATCTCGGCACAGAACCGGTACAACCTGGTCAGCCGTGAGGCGGAAGACGAGGTGCTGCCGGCGGTCGATGCCTACGGGCTCGGCTTCCTGCCCTTCTTCCCGCTCAACAACGGCCTCTTCACCGGAAACTTCACGCGCGACGGCGGCCCAGAGGGCAGCCGCATCCTGCGCGAGCGGCGGAATGTTCTCGACGACGCCCCGTGGGAAGCGATGGATGCCTACCAACGCTTCTGCGACGACCGCGGAATCTCGATGCTCGAGGCCACGTTCGGTTGGCTCCTTGCCCAGCCCAATCTGACCAGCGTCATCGCCGGTGCCACCAAGCCGGAGCAGGTTGGGGCCAACGCCGCGGCGGGCTCGGCGTGGCATCCCTCGCCCGAGGATGTCGCCGCGATCTCAGACATCTTCCCCGCCTGACGTCGCCGCACGACGCCGTGACCAGACGGCGCACGGGGTCATTGTTGTATTATCTGTGCTACTAGTTATGGTACAAGTAGTACAGGAGGTGCCGCATGCAGATCGCGATCGATCCCGTTTCGAACGTGCCGCTGTACCAGCAGCTGAGGGACCGGGTCGTCGAGGGGATCGCCTCGGGCGAGCTCTCGGCTGGCGAGCCGCTCGCGCCGGTGCGACAGCTCGCCGCGCAGTTCGGCATCAACCCGGCAACCGTGGCAAAGGGGTACGACCTCCTGCGCGCGGAGGGCCTGCTGCTCACGCACCGCACGGCCGGGTCCGTCGTTGCCCGCGGACCCCAGAACGCCCCGTGGCACGCGGACGCTGAGGCCGACTGGTCGGCGCGCTTGCGAACGCTGCTCGCCGAGGCCGTGGCACAGGGCATGCCCGATGACGGCATTCTCCGGCACGCTCGCAGCGCGCTGCAGACGTTCAGTGCAGCTCGGCCGACGAGCGACTCCACTACGAAGGAGGATTCCCGATGACCGTGTTCGCCCTCGGTTTCGTCATCGTGATCACCGCGTTCGTCGCCGCGATGTTCCTCGTGATGCCCGCCATGGTGCGACGCACGCTCCCGCTCGGCGTGAGCGTGCCGCAGAGCCATGTGGATGATCCGGTCGTGCGATCGTCCGTCCGCAGGTATCGCTCGGGGATCGTCGCCACATGGGTGGTCAGCGTTCTCGTCTCTGCGCTGGCCTCGCCTGTTTCTTCGCAGCTCGTGCTCGCCGTCATGCCGTTGCTGTTCATCGCGTTGAGCGGTGTCGTCTACGTGGTGACACGGCGCAGCATCACGGCCGCCAAGCGCGAGGGCGCGTGGTACGAAGGGGCGACCACGAGGCTGGTCGCGGATGCCTCGCCGCGCCGCATCGGACGTCCGCCGGTCGCGTGGCTGGTCGCCTCCGTGCTCGTGGTGTGGGTGACCATCGCGATAGGAGCCGCTGTCTACCCGTCGCTGCCCGCTGTCATCCCGGTCCACTGGGGTGGAGCCGGGCAGGTCAACGGCACGGCACCGAAATCGGTGTGGTCGGTATTCGGAGTCCCGCTCATCACGCTCGG
>DASZMW010000014.1:0-4041 GCA_035551735.1 Humibacter sp.
CTACGTGCGAACCGCGCGCGCAAAAGGAGCGCCCGAGCGCCGCGTGCTGACGCACCACGTCCTGCGGAACTGCCTGCTCCCGGTCGTGACGATTCTCGGCATGGACATCGGCGTGGCGCTGGGCGGGGCGATGTTCACCGAGGAGGTGTTCGAGCTGCCTGGGCTCGGCCGGGAGATCCTGCACGCCTACGCCGCGTTCGACCTGCCGATCGTCGCCGGGCTGATCACGTTCATCACGGTGACCGTGATCGCCTTCAACTTCGTCGTCGACGTGGCCTACGGGCTCATCGACCCACGGATCCGAATGACCTGAGGCGTCGGCTAAGCTGCCGGGGCTACGCGGGCGTAGCTCAGTTGGCTAGAGCGTCTCCTTGCCATGGAGAAGGTCGTGAGTTCGAGTCTCATCGCCCGCTTTCGACGGTCGCTGTCGATTTCGCGACGCCTCCTTCGTCGTGCAGCGACGGCCGGATGAGCCGGCCCGTACGCGAAGGAGCAGACATGCCACACCCCGTCGTCCATGCCGAGATCCGTTCGGCCGACCCGGATGCAACTCGCGCGTTCTTCGGAGAGCTCTTCGGCTGGACGTACACCGACGGCGCGTATCCCGGCTACACGTTCGTCGACACCGGCGTCGGCGGCGCGCTGCCGACCGCGATCAGCCCGCTCCAGGGAGACGCCGATGCAGTGCTGTTCTTCGTGGGCGTCGAGGACGTTTCCGCTGCGCTCGCTCAGGCCGAGCAGCTCGGTGGGCGCATCGTCCAGCCGGCGCAGACCGTTCCCGGCGTCAGCTTCGGTGTGCTTGCCGACCCGCAGGGCCATCTGATCGGCGTTGCCTCGCAGGAGTCGTGACCCAGGAGGAGGCTCACGGCGCGGGACGATGAGGTACCGCGCCGTGAGACCTGGGGCTTCCTACTGACCGTGCTTCACACCCGGCTCGCCCCATTCGAGCTGGATGGCCCTCGTCGGCTTGCGACCTGGCACATTTGTGTCGGCGTTCGCCTTGAACAGCGGGAGCATGGTCTGGCCTGCGGCCGAGTTGACCATCATGGCCGTCGCGACGTACCACGCGAGGATGGCGGAGATGACGAAGACCCAGCCCGCCCAATGCTGAACGTGCGCGCTTCCCTGTAGGAAGCCGATCGCCGCGAGCGCTGAGCCGGCGGCCAGCGTGCCGAGGACGGCGACGACGCCCAGGCTTTTCTCGGCGAGTGCGCCGAGCACGCCTGAGACCGTGATCGCGCCCAGGGCGATGAACCAGAAGCCGAGCGCATGATCCATGGTCGCCCCGGTCGGCAGCGTCTTCGTCGCGACGAGCAGGTTCAGCACGCCGTACCCGAGCCAGAACGAGCCCCACGTGCCGTGCATCGCGGTCGCGACCGCGTCGCGCGCCTTATACGCCCACATCCCCGCGGTGAACTGCGCGAGACCACCGAAGAACATCGCGAACGGGAACAGGTACCCGGGCGACGACGCATTGCCGTACCAGCCGGCCAGGTTCGCCGCGACGATGAAGGTGCTGCCCGCGAACCCGAACAGCCCGAGGATCGACGGTGCGGCAATGGGAGAGAGAACGACGCGAGGCCGGGCGAAGCCGTCGTACCAGCCTTCGGTGTCGAAGTCGACGCCGGCGGAGGCGCGGTCACCGCGTTCCTGAATGGTGCTCATTCGAACGGACCCCCTTTCGTGTGCGAGAACGATTCCCCAGGAGGCCGGTGCAGAAACACATCGTATAGCGATGGGTTTCACGTTCCGGACCAGGGAGAGAATCGCCGTGTGACGCTCGGCGAGCTGATTTCGTCGTGGCCGGTCCTGCGCCAGTTCCGCGAGGGCGACCTCCTGGGGCTCGGGCGCGCCGTGCAGTCGCCACGTTCCGCCGCTCTGCGCCCGCGGATCGACGAGGCCGAGCACGTCGTGCAGTCGATCTGCCCGTACTGCGCCGTCGGCTGCGGCCAGCTCGTCTACGTGAAGAGCGGCGAGGTCACCCATATCGAAGGCGATCCCGCGAGCCCTATCTCACGCGGCCGGCTGTGCCCCAAAGGGCAAGCGTCGAAGGGCTACGTGCAGAGCCCGTTGCGCGAGTACAAGGTCAAGTACCGGCGGCCGTACGGCCGCGAGTGGGAGGAGCTCGACCTCGACACGGCGATGGAGATGATCGCCGACCGCATCATCGAGACGCGCGCGGCGAACTGGCAGGCCGAGACCGACGACGGCGCCCCGGCGAATCGCACGATGGCGATCGGGAACCTCGGCGGCGCAACGCTCGACAACGAAGAGAACTACCTGATCAAGAAGCTGATGACGGGTCTCGGCATCGTCCAGGTCGAGAATCAAGCCCGCATATGACACAGCTCCACGGTTCCCAGTCTGGGGACCTCGTTCGGGCGCGGCGGCGCCACCGACTTCCAACAGGACCTGCAGAACTCGGACTGCATCGTGATCATGGGCTCGAACATGGCCGAGAACCACCCGGTCGGGTTCCAGTGGGTGATGGAGGCGCGCGAGCGGGGAGCGAAGGTCTTCCACATCGACCCGCGCTTCACGCGCACGTCGGCGATGGCCACCGATTGGGTCGGCATCCGTGCCGGTAGCGACATCGCCTTCCTCGGCGGCATCGTCAACTACCTGCTGCAGAACGAGCTCTGGTTCGACGAGTACGTCCGCCACTACACGAACGCGCCCGTGATCATCGACGAGGGCTTCCGCGACACGGACGAGCTCGACGGCTTCTTCTCCGGCTGGGATGCCGAGACCGGCAAGTACGACCCGGCAACGTGGCAGTACGCGGGCATGGAGGTGCATGGGGCCGCGGGGAACCGCGAAGAGGGCTTCACCCCGACCGGCCAGCAGTCGCACGGCGCGCACGGCGGCGGTCTCGTCTCCGGCGAGCCTCCCGAAGAGGACCCGACGCTGCAGCATCCGCGCTGCGTCTTCCAGATCCTCAAGCGCCACTTCACGCGCTACACGCCAGAGCTCGTCGCGGAAACGTGTGGCTGCAGCGTCGACGACTTCGTGAGCGTCTGCGAGGCGCTTGCCGCCAACTCGGGCCGTGACCGCACGAGCGCGTTCGTCTACTCGGTGGGGTGGACGCAGCACACCGTCGGCGTGCAGTACATCCGCACCGCGGCGATCATCCAGCAGCTGCTCGGGAACATGGGGCGCCCCGGCGGCGGCATCATCGCGCTCCGCGGACACGCGTCGATCCAGGGCTCGACAGACATCCCGACGCTGTTCGACATCCTGCCGGGTTACCTGCCGATGCCGCACACGGAGACGTACGGCGACTTCGAGAAGTTCATGAAGGCGAACATCTCACCCGGCGGCTTCTGGGGGCACTTCAAGTCGTACTGGGTGAGCCTGATGAAGGCGTACTTCGGCGAGCACGCGACGGAAGAGAACGACTGGCTGTTCAAGAAGCTGCCGCGCATCGACTCCGACAACTCCGCGTACTGGACGCTCGGGCAGATGCTCGAGGGGAAGGTGAAGGGCTACATCGTCGCCGGCGAGAACCCGGCCGTCGGGAACGCGAACGGCAAGGCGCATCGCCTCGGTCTCGCGAAGCTCGAGTGGCTCGTCGTGCGCGATCTCGTCGAGATCGAGACGGCGTCGTTCTGGTACGACAGTCCCGAGATCGACACGGGAGAGTTGCGCACCGGCGAGATCGGCACCGAGGTCTTCATCATGCCCGCGTCCGCGCACACCGAGAAGGACGGCTCGTTCACCAATACGCAGCGGCTGCTGCAGTGGCACTGGCAGGCGACGGAGCCGAAGGAGGACTGCCGCTCCGAGCTCTGGTTCTACTTCCATCTCGGCCGGCGCATCAAGCAGAAGCTGGCGGAGTCGGAGGAAGAGCGCGACGAGCTGATCAAGGCGCTGCGCTGGGAGTACCCGACTCACTCCGCCGTGCAAGAGCCGGACGCGGAGGCGGTGCTCGCCGAGGTCAGCGGTTACGAGGCGGAGTCGCGCAGGTTCCTCTCCGGCTATACGGAGCTGAAGGACGACGGCTCGACGGTCTGCGGCTGCTGGATCTACTCGGGCGTCTAT
>DASZMW010000015.1:0-5420 GCA_035551735.1 Humibacter sp.
GATGTGACCCGGCGGCCGAGGCTGATCGCCTCCGCGACGCCGGTGACGAGTCCGGACCGGGCGGAGCGGTGGTGCGTCGCATTGATGTCGACGCCGACCGCCGACTTGCCTGGGCCGGCGTGGATCACGGCGGCCCAGGAACCGAGCGCCTCCGCGAACGCGACGGATGCCCCGCCGTGCAGCATCCCGAACGACTGGCGATTGCCCTCGACCGGCATGGTCGCGACCACGCGCTCCGCCGACTGCTCCACGATCTCGACGCCCATCTTGACGTCGAGTTCGCCGAGCACGATGTGCCACGCGCCGTCTGAGTCCGTCGCATCTGCCATCGTGCGCCCCGATCCACTCGCTTCAATTCCGGCTTCACCAACCGAACGATCGGCAGGGTATCAGCCCGACGCCGAGCCAGACCGTGCAGGAGGCATCCGATGACCGACATTCTGCCCAGCTATGTGCAGGGATCGTGGTGGACCCCCGACGACGATTCGGACGCCGTCGCGGTGCGCGATGCGTCGACGGGCGAGATCGTGACGCACGTCAGTACGCAGGGGCTCGACCTCGTCGGCGCGCTGGAGTATGCGCGCACGACGGGACAGGCATCCCTCGGCCGCCTCACCTTCCACCAGCGCGCCCTGTTGCTCAAGCAGTTCGCGCAGGCGCTGACGGATCGCAAGGAAGAGCTCTACGAGCTCTCCGCCCGCACCGGCACCACGAAGACGGATGCCATGGTCGACGTCGACGGTGGCATCGGCGTGCTCTTCACGTACTCGTCGAAGGGGCGACGCGAGCTGCCGAACACGCAGCTCGTCGTGGACGGGCCCGCGGAGCAGCTGTCGAAGGACGGTACATTCCTCGGACGGCATATCTACTCGCGGCTGCCCGGCGCTGCTGTGCAGATCAACGCGTTCAACTTTCCGGTCTGGGGGTCGCTGGAGAAGTTCGCGCCCGCGTTCCTCGCCGGGATGCCGACGGTCGTGAAGCCCGCGACGCCGACGGGATATCTCGCTGAGGCGTTCGTGCGCATCCTGGTCGAGTCAGACCTGCTGCCGGATGGAACGCTGCAGCTCATCTCCGGCAGCGTGCCAGGCCTGTTCGATGCGCTCCGACTGGGTGACGTCGTGTCGTTCACGGGCTCGGCGTCGACGGCCGAGCACCTTCGGACCCACGACAGCGTGCAGACCGGCGGCGTGCGATTCACCAGCGAGACCGACTCGATCAACGCATCCGTGCTGGGGAGGGATGCCGCCCCCGGCACCCCCGAGTTCGACGCGTTCGTGCGCGGCGTCGTCTCCGAGCTGACGGCCAAGGCCGGACAGAAGTGCACAGCGATCCGCCGCGTCATCGTGCCCGACCGGACTCGCGGAGCCGTTATGGCGGCGATTTCAGAGCGGATCGCCCAGCGCATCGTCATCGGGGACCCTCGTGTCGAGGGCGTCACCATGGGGCCACTGGCTTCGAGGGAGCAGCGCGCAGAGGTGCTGCGTCAGGTCAGCCGCCTGCTCGACGCCGGTGGACATGTCGTGCTCGGGTCACTCGACGCTCCAGAGGTGGTCCGCAGCGACGGGAGCCGGGGCGTCGATCCCGATGGAGCCTTCGTGGCGCCGATCCTTCTCGAGTTCGAAGACCCGTGGGCGGATGCCGTGCACAGCGTCGAAGCATTCGGTCCGGTCGCCAGCGTGCTCGGCTACGAGAACACAGCGGATGCCATCGCGCTGGTCGCCGCCGGCCGCGGCTCGCTCGTGACGAGCGTCGCATCCCACGACGCATCGGAGGTCGTCGAGCTGGTGAGCGGCATCTCCGCGTACAACGGTCGGGTACTCGTGCTCGATCGCGATGACGCGCGCACCTCGACCGGCCACGGCTCCCCCGTTCCGCACCTCGTGCACGGAGGACCAGGCCGGGCCGGCGGTGGGGAGGAGCTGGGCGGCATCCGGGCCGTGCTGCACCACATGCAGCGCACCGCGATCCAGGGGTCGCCCGACATGCTGACAGCGATCACCGGCGAGTGGCACGCCGGGGCCGCGTCGGAGGTGGGGGAGCGGCATCCGTTCCGCAAGCCGCTGTCGCAGTTGCGCATCGGCGACCGCATCTCCTCGGAGTCGCGCGAGGTCACGCTCGACGACATCGAGCACTTCGCGCACTTCACCGGCGACACGTTCTACGCGCACATGGACGCGGAGGCCGCCGCGGCGAACCCCTTCTTCCCGGGGCGGGTCGCCCACGGCTACCTGTTGATCTCGTTCGCAGCCGGACTCTTCGTCGACCCCGATCCGGGCCCCGTGCTCGCGAACTACGGGCTCGAGAACCTGCGCTTCGTCACTCCGGTGTCGCCGGGTGACAGCATCCGGGTCGACCTGACGGCGAAGCAGATCACGCCTCGCGAGACGGATGCCTACGGCGAGGTGCGTTGGGACGCACTGCTCACGAATCAGCGCGACGAGACCGTGGCGACGTACGACGTGCTGACGCTCGTCGCGAAGGAGTAGGCGGAGGTCGTGCTCGTGCAGGTCCGACGGCCGGGTTGACGGTGCGGTCGGATCGGCACGTTCACGTCACGGCGAGAGCGCGGTGATCGGCGTGACGTGGATGCCGTCGCTTCGCCGGCCGGCCGCGCCAGTTGCGGTGATCACGATGAGTGCCGAAGGCTCACCCTGCACGTTAATCTCGACCCGCTTTGTGAGCTTGAGCAAGCTGGCGGCCGCGGTATCGACTTCGGACTGGCTCATCTTGATCTCGATGCCGGCCCACTTACCGCCCGGGAGGCTGACGATGGCATCGACTTCATTGCCCGCCTCGTCGCGCCAAGTATCGACGCGACCGCCGAGTGCCTGCGCGTAGATGCGGAGGTCGCGAACCACGAGCGCTTCGAAATGAAAGCCCGCGGCATTGAGATCCCGCAGCAGGTCATCACTGCCGACGTGAAGCGCTGCCGTGCCGATTGAGGGATCGACAAAGTAGCGAGTCGGGGTGGTTCGAAGGCGGGACCGTGATCGCATACGCGGCTGCCAAGCTTCGGAGTCGTCTAGAAGTCGGAGTCGATCGAGCGCGTCGAGATGACTATAGATCGTGGCTGGAGGAACGGGCCCGCGTTCGCCTCCGGCGTCGGCGGCGATGGCTCGAGTCGCTGGGCTCTGCGCCACAAAGCGACCGAGCGAGGCGAGCACCCTCTCAAGCGTGCGCGGGTCACGGCGTCCTACGAACGAGGGGATGTCTACTTCGACAATCTGACGAAGGTATCCTTCCAGCCACCCGCGGGCCTCCATCTCATCGGCATCGAGCAGGTTGGGCCACCCTCCGATGACGATACGTCGCATGAGGTCCGGCACGGTCAGGCCGCTGTCGCTGCCAAGCTGCTTCTGTCCGTCAAGTAATGCGGCTAGGGACACATCTCCAGTCGAATGTCCTGACTCGAAGAGACTCATCGGTCTCATCCGCAGAATGCCGATTCGCCCTGCACCGGAGTGGCGGCTGACGTCATTCTTCGGAGTTGCCGAGCCGGTCAGCAGATACCGTCCCCGCCCGCGATCGGATGCATCGACCGCGCGACGTACTTGGTTCCACAGCTCAGGCGCAACCTGCCATTCATCGAAAAGGATCGGCGTTGGCCGGTCGAACAGATAGCCAGGGTTTAGGTCGATCGACGCTCTCGCCGTGGCGTCCCGGTCCATGTCGAACACAGTGGTGGCAACGCGAGAGGCTGTCGCAGTCTTACCGCAGGCTTTGGGGCCTTCGAGGAGTACCGCCCCAGTCGAGCGCATCTTCCCGACCAACTCGGCATCGGCGACCCGTGGGCGATATTCAACCATGACAAGAACCGTACACTTTGCGAGCTTTGAAATAGACAGATTGCGAAGTTGTAAGTGGACGGATTGCCGTTCAGAGCCTCGACGGATTGCGAGTATTCTTCATCACTCGGTCAGCCGGCCGCGGGCATCCGCAGGCCGTCGAAGGCGACCGTGAGCACGTCGTCAGCCAGTTGCTCGGCACCCTCGGCGCCACCCGGTCGATACCACTCGACGATCGAGTTGATCATGCCGAACAAGAGACGTGTGGCGATGCCGGGGTCGATGTCCGCCCGCAGCGATCCCTCGTCGCGAGCGTTGACGACGAGACGGGCGACGGCGCGATCGAACGCCCGTCGTCGGGAGAGGGCGGCGCGCTCCACGTCCGTGTTGCCGCGCACGCGGAGCAGCAGCGTCACGTACGGCAGACGCTCGACGAGCACACGCACGGCCCCGCGCAGCACGTGGGCGAGCCGGTCTGAGGCGGAGCCCGTGACCGCACCCTCTTCGGTGAGCACGCCCTCGAGTCCGTCTAGCGCCTCGTCCAGCGCGAGCTGCAGCAGTTCGTCCTTCGACGTCACGTGGTGGTAGATCGCGGACTTCGACAGGCCAAGCCGCCCTGCCAGCACGCCGATCGACGTGGCGTCGTAGCCGTACTCGTTGAAGGCCGCGACGGCGACCTCGAGGATGCCCCGCTGGTCATACCCGGGCCGCCCGCGTCTCGCCGTCTCAGTCATCGGACTAAGTCTGGCATTCCGCTTGCGTCCGATCCGTGAGCCATCAGCGCAGGTCGTACACCCGCTTGTACTTGCCGTCGCTGCGTGGCAGCGTGCCAGGCTCCTCGAGCTTCACCTCGACGCTCGTGCCGATGTGCACCTTGATGCGCTGCGCGAGCACGACCGCCGCGGCCTCACACGTCTCACGCGGCAGCTCAGGGTGGCGTTCGATGCGCACGGTCATGGCATCCAGATGCCCGGATCTCGTCAACTCGAGCACGAAGTGCGGCGTGAGCGTCTCGATGCCGAGCACGATCTCCTCGATCTGAGTGGGGAACAGGTTGACGCCGCGCAGGATGATCATGTCGTCGTTGCGACCGGTGATCTTCTCGATTCTGCGCATGGACGGCCGCGCGGTGCCCGGCAGCAGGCGGGTCAAGTCGCGGGTGCGATACCGCAGCACTGGGAACGCTTCTTTCGTGAGCGATGTGAACACGAGCTCGCCGCGCTCACCATCGGGCAGCGGGTTGCCGTCGTCGTCGATCACCTCGGGAAGAAAGTGGTCCTCCCAGATGTGCGGGCCGTCCTTCGTCTCCACGCACTCGTTGCCGACTCCCGGCCCCATCACCTCGCTGAGCCCGTAGATGTCCACCGCATCGATGTTCAACCGCCGCTCGATGGTGTGCCGCATCTCGTTCGTCCAGGGCTCGGCACCGAGAATGCCGACCCGCAGGCTCGTGGCGCGCGGGTCGATACCCGCCGCCTCCATGGCATCCGCGATCGTGAGCAGGTAGCTCGGGGTGCACATGATGGCGTCGGGCTCGAAGTCGTTGATCAGCTGCACCTGCCGCGCGGTCTGGCCTCCTGAGACCGGGATGACCGTGCCCCCGAGCCGCTCGATGCCGGCATGCGCGCCGAGGCC
>DASZMW010000016.1:0-1733 GCA_035551735.1 Humibacter sp.
GACGAACGCGCTGACAGCGCTGGCCAAGGCCGTTGATCAGCTGATCATTGCGATCCCGACTCTTGGCCTGCCGCCGGTTCTCAAGGCCCAGCTCGAACGTCTGGTCGCGTCATTGGCACCGGTACACAAATTGCTCAACGACGCTGCGGCGCTCACGAAGAAGATCGCCGAGATCATCAGTTTCGTGCAAGGACTCGACCCGTCCAACCTGTCTATAAGGGCCAGCTTCGACTGGCGACCGACGATGCACAACTTCCCGGACGGCCCGCAGAAGGATGCGCTGTTCTACATCGCCCCCGACGGCATGGTGCTCTCGATCGACGCGCGAGCCTCAGGTAAGGACGGCGTAGGCGTCGATGTCCTGGCTCAGCTGTCCAACTTCGGGTTGAATCTCTTCCCCGGCGCGAGCCTGTTAAACATCGGCATCGACAGGCTGTCGTTCCGCGCGTCGAACGGGCGCAAGCCCGAGGTCGACGTGGTGATGAACGGCATGGCCTGGCAGGGCGTGCTCGGCTTCATCGCGACGCTCGAGGAACTCATCCCGATGGACGGGTTCGCCGACCCGCCGTACGTGGACGTGGCCCCCAGCCGAATCAAGGCCGGCTTCGACTTGGCGCTGCCCAGCATCGCCGTGGGCGTGTTCGCCCTAGAGAACATGTCGCTCGGGGCGGACGTGTCGATCCCATTCCTCGGCGAAGCCGTGACGGTTGGCTTCTACTTCTGTACGCGAGAGAAGCCGTTCCGGCTCACCGTGATGTGCGTCGGAGGTGGGGGCTTCGTCGGGGTGCGGCTCTCGCCGAAGGGCCTCGTCCTCCTCGAGATGTCGCTCGAGGCGTGCGCCGAGCTGGCGATCGATCTGGGCGTCGCGTCGGGTTCCGTGTCGATCGCGGTCGGCATCTACCTCCGCCTCGAAGGCAACGACGGATCGCTCACCGGCTACTTCCGGATTCGGGGGGAGGTTGACGTCCTCGGCATCATCTCGGCATCGATCACGCTGGAGTTGTCGCTGACCTACGACTTCGGCAGCGGCAAGATGATCGGGCGCGCGTCGATCTCGATCGAGGTCTCGATCTTCATGTTCTCGTTCTCGGTCAGCGTTTCGTGCGAGCGCAAGTTGGCCGGCGCGAACTCCGATCCGACCTTCGCGCAGCTGCTCGGGATCGCCGACGACGGGACGGTGCCGGATCCGGGCGCCCCCGACGGCGGCGTGCCGGCCTGGACGACCTACTGCCTCGCGTTCGCGGAGGTGTGAGCGATGGCCGTCATCGAATCCTTCCTCGTCACCGCACTGCCGTACTCGGCCGATCCGACGTCTCGGCGACACGTATCGCTATTCGTCACGCACCGCCTGACGCCGGACGGACCCCAAGGCGTCGTCGACGACTTCGAACACGTCAGGAACTGGACGGGCCGGCTCGCGTCCGCAGATTTTCAGGTGAGTGGGCGCGTCGGCGGTGCGAGCCACCCGATCCCGGTGACAGCAGTGCTCGACGTTCTGCAGCCGGATCTGTGGCCGCGCGTCTTCCCGGCGCGGCTACCGGTGCTGCCATGGCAGACGCCCGACCCGACCAGCGCGCCGTGGCGGACGTTCCCCGCGCACCGCATGCAGGCGCACGCCCTGTTGGCCCACGGGTTGAGCCTGCTGTCGTCTCCGGTCGACTCGCCCACCGTCGCCGGAAACATCCTGGCCCGATCTCTGCTCACGCAGCTCTATGACCTGCCCGGCGGTGGCG
>DASZMW010000017.1:0-1908 GCA_035551735.1 Humibacter sp.
CACGCGTCCGCGGCGACTCCTCGCAGCAGACGGAGGCCGCGCTTCGACACCTCGCCGGCGTGCTCCTGCACACACCATCGCTCCAGGCCCGCGAACTGTCGCGCGACGGCGACGCCGACACCTTCATCGCCGGCGTGAACGCCGTGTTCGGGCTCGATTCGGAAGCAGCGCCCGGGCTGCGTATCGTTGCTGACGAGGGCCGGGCATCCTGACCTGGACGACGGAGCACGATGACGTGCACGACGAGGAGACTGGCAGCATGAGCACTGAGACGACGCAAAGCGACGCCGGGTTGCTGGCGCTGCCCTTCGAGACCCGCGAGCTGCGAACGGAGCGGCTGAGGCTGCGTCCGCTCACCAAGAGCGACCTCGAGCACCGTAGCGAGAACTACCAGAAGCGCACCGACGTGGTGCGCTACCTCCGCTGGGAGGCGCACGACCACGACGAGCCCGCGAAGAACCTCGAGAAGCGCATCGCCCTCGAACGGCTCAAGCAGGACGGCGACGGCCTGATCTTCGCCGTCGAGCTCTGCGCGACGGACGGGTCAGACGACCACAGGGCGATCGGCGACGTGAGCATCTCCGTGAAGAGCGCGAGAGACGCCCAGGTCGAGATCGGCTGGGTGTTCCACCCGGCCGTGCACGGTCGGGGCTACGCCACCGAGGCGACAAGCGCGCTGCTCGGAATCGCGTTCGGCGAGCTGGGCGCCCACCGGGTCTATGCGGAACTGGATGCCGCGAACGAGGCATCCGCTCGCCTCTGCGACATTCTCGGCATGACACGCGAGGCGCTGTTGCGCGAGCGCGACCACATCGACGGCGAGTGGCACGACGTGGCTATCTTCGGACTGCTGGAGAGCGAGTTCGAGGCGGCAGCGAAGGCCTGAGGCCGATCGGGCATCCCGACTTCTCGGGCGTGCCCACTAGCCGGCAGGCACCCCGATCGTGCTAGACCCTCGCTCTACCGCGACGTCGTCGAGGGGTACCGGGCGGCCATCTTCATCGACGAACGCGAGGTGGAGCATGCGTCCGCTCTCGGCTTCCACATAGCGCGTCGACGGTTCGAGACCGGTCGGCAGGTGCCTGTTGCCCCACTCGGAGAGCGAGGCGAGCACCGGCACAAGCTCGTCTCCGGCGGCCGTCAGAACATATTCGTCGCGGGCGCGGGCGCCGTCCGCGCGGTAGGTGCGGCGCTCCAGAACACCGAGTTCCACGAGCTTGCCAAGGCGATCGGTCAGCACATCGGGTGCTACTCCGAGCCTCTCCCTGATGTCGCTGAACCGGGTGATACCCAGCCTCACGTCCCGCACAACGAGTAACGTCCACTTCTCGCCGAGTACGCTCAGCGAACGGGCGATGGAGCACCGCTGATTGACTTCGGTGGGTTGTTTCATAACGATGATCATACCTTAGTTGGTTTTTCCAATCCAGAGGTGTAGCTTCATCGCATGACTTCCCTTTCGCCGCGCGCATCGTTCTGGACAGCCGCAGCCGTGGCAGGCCTCGCACTCTGGGCCAGTGGCGCGCCAACGATCGTGTATCCGCTGTACGAAGCCCAGTGGCACCTCAGCGCGGCCGCCGGCACTCTCATCTTCGCGATCTACCCGATCGCACTGATTCCGACGCTGCTCGTGTTCGGCAACCTCTCCGACCACATCGGCAGGCGAGGGGCGATCCTGCTGGGGCTCGGGCTCCTCGCCGCGGGTGCTGTGGCGTTCGGGCTCGCCGGCGACCTGACCGTCGTGCTGATCGGCCGTGCGCTGATGGGCATCGGCGTCGGCCTGTCGCTCAGCCCCGCAACGGCTGCGATGATCGACTTCGGCGGTGCCGAGCGCGCGCCTCGCGCCAACTCCGTGACCACGGCGGCCACCGCGACCGGACTCGCTCTCGCCACGCTCGTGGGTGGGCT
>DASZMW010000018.1:0-1601 GCA_035551735.1 Humibacter sp.
TGTCGACGAGCGCCAGCGCCACCTCCACGCGAATGCGCTCGGCGAGCGGCGCATCCATCGGCGTCGCGTGGATGTGCCAGTCGAATTCGTCGTGCCGCACGAGCTGGGGGAGCGCATCGGATGCGCGGAGGATGTCGTTGATTCCCCTCACGAGTACCTCCCGATCGACCGGCCACAGTGCCCGCAGCTGGTCGCGCGTTTCGACCACGGAGCGGCGCTCGGACTCGGTGCGCTCGCGGCGTCCGCCGTATCGGTTCGCATCCAGGAGCTGGTGCAGTTCCTCGATCGTTTCGAGCTCGTCCCTGCCCGTGCGGGAGGCACCCGGAGCGGTGTTCAACAGCGTCGCGGCGAACTCGAGCGTCTCCTCGACGTCAGGGGCAAAATGCAATTTGACTCCTTACTCACGACAAGACTAGCGTCTGAATCGTGGTTCAGGTAAGACGCCAATCGACAACAATCGGCCTCGTCATCGCGCTCGTCGCGGCGGCGTCGTTTGGTACGTCGGGCGCGTTCCTGAAGCCCGTTCTGGAGAGCGGATGGAGCCCCGCCGCTGCGGTCACCTTCCGCGCCCTGATCGGTGCGATCGTACTGCTGCCGTTCACGCTGGTCGCGCTTCGCGGCCGCTGGTCGGCACTCTGGCACGCGCGCTGGCGGGTGCTCCTGATGGCCCTGGTCGGCGTCGCAGCGACCCAGCTCGTCTACATCACCGCCATCAGTCTCGTTCCGATCAGTACCGCCATCCTGATCGAGTACATGGCGCCGCTCCTGCTCGTCGGGTTCGCCTGGATCCGCAGCCGGAAGGTTCCGAAGGTCGTGGTGCTGGTCGGCTCCGGAGTCGCGCTCGTCGGGCTCGTGCTCGTGGTCGGGCCGAACGGCCACGGAGGCGTCAACGTCGTCGGCCTGATCTTTGCGGCACTCGGTGCGGTCGGCTGCGCGGTCTACTACGTGATCGCTGCCAAACCGAGCGAGGGACTGCCGCCGGTGGCACTCGCGGGTTCGGGACTCGTTCTTGGCGGGCTGGCGCTCGGGGCCGTCGGCCTCACCGGGCTGGTGCCGTTCCGCATGCACTTCGGAACCGTCGGCCTGTTTGGCGGCCACGCGCCGTGGTGGGTGCCGCTGGTACTGGTCGGCCTGATCGGAACCGGCATTGCCTACGCGGCCAGCATCACGGCCAGCGAGATCCTCGGCAGCCGTCTCTCGTCGTTCATGGGACTGCTCGAGGTCGTGTTCGCGGCGCTCTACGCGTGGCTGCTGCTCGGCCAGGACCTGACGGTCCCGCAGCTGCTCGGCGGCATCCTGATCCTCGGCGGCATCGCCCTGGTTCGCGCCGAGAAGGCGGATCCGCCGCTCGAAGCCGTGCCTGTGACGGAGAGCGTTCCGACGCAGACGACGTCTGGCACTCAGACGATCTCTGCGAGTGGCTCCATAAAGTAGTCGAAGTTGTCCTGCGGGCCGGCCATCATCCGCTGGGTGAACACCGCGCCGAGCAGGTTCTGTGAAGGGTCGACGAACGCGCTGGTCCCCGTGCCGCCGGTCCAGCCGTAACTCCCCTTCGACGCGCCCGGTTTCGTGCCCTCGGTGACGACGCCGACCTCCCAACC
>DASZMW010000019.1:0-18788 GCA_035551735.1 Humibacter sp.
CTTCACCCTCGAGACCCTCGGCATCGGCCGCAGAGAGCACGGTCGTAGCCTGTGTCGCACCTGCAGCGGCTCCCGACGGCATGAGCAGAGTGTTGAACCCGGTGGTGCTCATGCCGTCACCGAGAATGGCCGGCACGGCGGCGGCCGCGGCCTGAACGTCTCCGCGGCGCAGTGCCGTTGCCGCGCGGGCGAGGTGTGCTGCGGACTGCGGCCGTTCCGCGGGGTTCTTGGCGATGCAGGCGTAGACCAGGTTGCGCACCGGCTCGCTCACCGTGACCGGAAGTGGCGGCGGCTGCTCGTTGATCTGAGCCATCGCGATGGCCACCTGGGACTCGCCGGTGAACGGCCTACGGCCCGCCAGGCACTCGTACGCGACGATGCCCAGCGAGTAGATGTCCGTCGTGGGCGACGCCGGGTGACCGGATGCCTGCTCTGGCGACAGATATTGCACGGTGCCCATCACCTGGCCGGTGGCGGTCAGCGGTACCTGGTCGGCGATGCGCGCGATTCCGAAGTCGGTGATCTTCACCCGGCCATCGGGTGTGATGAGCAGGTTTCCCGGCTTGATGTCGCGGTGCACCAGGCCTGCGGCGTGAGCCGCATGCAGGGCAGCGGCGGTCTGCGCGACGATGTCGAGAACCTTGTCGGTGGAGAGCGTGTGCTCGCGCTCCAGAATGGTGGAGAGCGCCTCACCCGGCACGAGCTCCATCACGAGGTAGGCGCTGCCGTCTTCCTCGCCGTAATCGAAGACGTTCGCGATGCCCTCGTGGTTGACCAGGGCTGCGTGGCGGGCCTCGGAGCGGAAGCGCTCGAGAAAGGTCGGGTCGCCGAGGTACTCGTCCTTCAAGATCTTGATGGCGACCTGGCGGCCGATGACGAGGTCGGTGGCCTGCCAGACCTCGCCCATGCCGCCGATCGCGATCCGCGACTGGAGTTCGTATCGTCCGCCGAACGTGAGCCCTGTCGTGGGTCTCATTTTCCAAGCACCGCCTCTAGTACCTTCTTCGCAATCGGGGCAGCCACGGAATTCCCGTCGCCCCGCTGACCTAATCCGCCGCCGTTGTCGACCACCACCGCAATAGCGAACTGAGGATCATTCGCCGGAGCGAACCCGGTGAACCACAGCGTGTACGGGTCGTTCGTGCCGTTCTGCGCGGTCCCCGTCTTACCGCCGACCTGGACCCCGTCTATTCTTGCATTGCTCGCAACGCCTTCAGAGACGTCTTTCACCATGGTCTGAGCGACCGAATCGGCTGTGGTCTCGCTCGTTGCACGACCGAACGTCGTGGGGTTGAAGGTCTCGCGAACCTGCAGGTCGGGCGTGACGACCGACTCCACCAGGTTGGGCTGCATCACGGTGCCTCCGTTGCTGATCGCCGCCGCGTTCATCGCCATCTGCAGGGCGGTCGCCGTGTCGTCAGCCTGCCCGAAGCCACTCATGGCCAACTTCGCTTGGTCCGAGTAACCCGGGTACTGGCTCGCCGAGGCGTGCATGGGTACCGAGAAGCTGTTGTTGAACCCGTACTTCTGCGCCTGCGTCTTGATCGCCTGCGAGCCCAACTTGATGGCCAGTTCCGCGTACGGGATATTGCACGAAAGTATCAGCGCCGTCTCGAGCGAGACGGTGCTGCCCGCCCCGCATGACGTGAACGAGTCGTTGTGGATAACGGTGCTAGTGCCGGGAAGCGTGAAGCTCGAGGGGTTCGGCATCTGCGAGCTGAGGGTGTAGTTCCCGCTCTCGAGCGCTGCAGAGAGCACCACCGGCTTGAACGTCGATCCTGGCGGATTCAATTCGTTGATCGTCTTGTTGATCAGCGGATCCCCGTCGGCCTTCAACAGCTTCTGGTAGGTGGCATCCACTTGCGTCACGTTGTGCACCGCGAGCGTGTTCGGGTCGAAGTCGGGCTTGGAGACCATCGCGAGGATGCGACCGGTCTTCGGTTGCAGCACCACGACGGATCCCTGCTGCGAGCCGAGTGCGTCGTAGGCGGCCTGCTGCGCGACGGGATCGATCGTGAGCTCGACCGAATTGCCTTGCGGGTGATGTCCTGTGACGAGGTTCTGCAGTTGGTCGATGAAGTCGTCGTTCGAGGTGCCGCTCAGCTCGCTGTTCATAGCACCCTCGATGCCCGTCGGGGCGCCGCTGATCGGGAAGAAGCCGGTGGCCGCGGAGTACAGCGGGCCCTGCGGATACTCCCGCTGGTAGTTGTACGTGTCCTTGCTCGGCACAGACTCCGCCACCGGCTGGCCTGCGACGAGGATCGAGCCGCGCTGCACCTGGTAACTGGCATAGAGGGTTCGTGAGTTGCGGGCATCCGCATTGAGGCTGTCTGCCGCGCCGACCTGAATGATCGAGGTCGAGACGAACAGTGCGAGGAACATCGCCAGCACCACGATGCTGACCCGTTTGATCTCACGGTTCACTCAGCTCACCACCAATCTCGGCTGGTTGCGCACCGTGTCCGACAGGCGCAGGAGCAGTGCGACGATGATCCAGTTCGCGACAAGCGACGACCCTCCGGCGGCGAGGAACGGGGTGGTCAGCCCGGTCAGCGGGATGACGCGGGTGATGCCGCCGATCACGATGAAGACCTGCAGGGCTACGGCGAAGGCGAGGCCGACGCTGAGGAGCTTGCCGAAGTCATCCTGACCCGCGAAGCCCACCCGCAGGCCGCGTGAGACGAACAGCAGGTAGAGGCAGAGGATGGCGAAGAGCCCGATGAGGCCGAGCTCCTCGCCGAGGCTTGCGATGATGTAGTCGCTCTCGGCGAGCGGCGTCACCGTCGGATAACCCTGCCCGAGCCCCGTGCCGAGCAGCCCGCCGTGCGCCAGGCCGAAGAGGCCCTGCACCAACTGGTAACTGCCACCGGTCGCGTTGTAGACGTGGTCGCTGAACGGGTTGAGCCAGTTCTGGAATCTGCCTTGCACATAATCGAGCACCCGGCTCGCGATCAGAGCACCGCCGACGAAGAGCACCAGGCCGATGACGACCCAGCCGACGCGTGCTGTGGCGACATAGAGCATCACCAGGAAGAGCCCGAAGTAGAGCAGGCCGGTGCCGAGGTCGTGCTGGAAGACGATCACCGCCATCGAGATGATCCACAGCACGAGGATCGGCCCGAGGTCCCTCAGGCGTGGGAAGCGGATACCGAGGAACTTCTTGCCCACCATCGACAGGGAGTCGCGGGACTGCACGAGGTAGCCGGCGAAGAAGATCGCGAGGGCGATCTTGGCGATCTCGCCGGGCTGGAAGCTGAACGGGCCGATGCCGATCCACACGCGTGCGCCGTTGATGTTCTTGCCGATGCCCGGCAGCATCGGCAGGAGGAGCAGCACGAGAGCGCTGAGCCCGAACACGTACGTGTAGCGCTGGAGCACCCGGTGATTGCGGATGAACACGATGACGGCGATGGCGCAGAGCACCGCGATCGCGGTCCACACGATCTGGCGTACGGCGGCCGATTCCCAGCCGGAGTCGTGGTTGGCGATGTCGATGCGGTAGATCTCGGCGATACCGATGCCGTTGAGCACGGTGGCGATCGGGAGCACGAAGGGGTCGGCATCCGGAGCCAGGTATCTCATCACGATGTGCATGGCGAAGACGAGCGCTGAGAGCCCAGCACCCAGGAATACCAAGGTGAAGTCGAGGTGTCCAATGGCGCCCAACTCGACGAGCACCACGGCGATGGCGTTGATCGCGCACGCGAAGATGAGCAGGCCTAGCTCGAGGTTGCGCAGCTTCTTGGGCAGACGGATGCGACGCACCGGTGCCGTTGCCGCTCCCGGACGCGATGACACGGCCGTGGTCGAGCTAGTTGGAGCTGTCATTCGAAAGCTGCTCCACGATGCGGCTCGCGTCGTCGAGCGACGACGCGTTGATGGTGTCTTCGACCTGCTGTTGCTCGTATGGGCTCAGGCTGTCGACGTCGACTGAGGTCTCCTTGTAGACGTGGGAAAGCGAGATGGGTCCGAGATTCTGCTGCACGCCCTGGAAAATGGCCACCCTGCCAGAGGACTCGCCGATGAAGTATCTGGACTGTGTCCACTGGTACCCGAGCAGCACCGCGAGTGCGATGGCGACCACCAGCAGGATGCCGCTGAGCAGCCAGGTGAGCTTGCGGCGGCGCGCTCGCCGCTGGTCCTCTTCGATGAGCTCGTCGAGGTAGTCGTCGGTCTGAGGCTCGAAGTGGGTGGGGCCGGTCGCCGGACGCGCCGGATGCAGCCGCAGAGCCGGAAGGCGGAGCGCTCTGGTGTGCGTGCTGGGTTCCCGCTCGAAGTGCACGGGAGCGGACGCAGAACCCACCGTGACAGGTTCTCGCGCTTCTTCCTCCGCTGTCGTGACGTCGACGATCACTGCGGTCACGTTGTCGGGAGCACCCGCGTCGAGGCTGGCTCTGACGAGGCGTTCCGCCGCCACTTTGGGCGACTCGACGTTGCTCAGGATGGCGGCGATGACCTCACGCTTCACCACACCGCTGAGTCCGTCGGAGCACAGCAGCCAGCGGTCGCCGGGCTGGGTGTCAACGGTCCAGGTGTCGATCTCCGGCGAGGAATCGACGTCTCCGAGCACGCGCATCAGCACCGAGCGACGCGGGTGCGTGAGCGCCTCCTCCTCCGTGATGCGCCCGGTGTCGACGAGGCGCTGCACGAACGTGTGGTCGACGGTGACCTGTTTCAGCTCGCCGTCGCGCAGCAGGTAGATGCGCGAGTCGCCGATGTGCGCGAGCGCGAGCTTGTCGTCGACGCGGATGATCGCGCTGACGGTCGTGCCCATGCCCGTGAGCTCCGGATGCTCGAACACCGTCTCCGCGAGCAGTCCGTTGGCCGCGAGCAACGCCGACTGCAGAGCGACCTGCGCGTCTTCGGCGGTCGGATAGTCGTGGTCGATCTCCTTGATGCGGTTCGTGGCGATCGCTGACGCGACGTCACCGCCCGCGTGCCCGCCCATGCCGTCGGCAACGAGGAACAGGGAGGCTCCCGCGTAACCGGAGTCCTGGTTGTTGGAGCGCACCTTTCCCACATGGGAGACCGCCACGGCCCTGATCGACGTCGCCATGGGCTACCGCCGCAGCTCGAAGGTCGTCGTGCCGATCTTGATGGGAGCGTCGAGCGGAACCTGGGTGGGGACGGTCACTCTCTGACCGTCGAGGAATGTGCCGTTGGTGGAGTCGAGGTCTTGGATCATCCACTCGTTGTTCCACAGCATGAGGCGCGCGTGGTGAGTGGAGGTGTAGTCGTCGCGGATCACCAGTCCGGACTCGCCGGATCGCCCGATCGTGATCGGCTCGTTGCCGAGCGTCATCTCGGTGCCGCGTCGCGGGCCCGAAGTGATGACGAGCTTGCCGGCGGTGAGCACCGTGGCCATCGGACGGTTCGGGAGAGACCCGGTGGGAAAGCCCGGCTGCGCTCGCACGCCCGAGGTGCCTGACCCCGTCGACGGCTGCGTGATCTGTCCGGTCATCGGCCTGGCGAGGCCGGCGAGGGGGGAGTCGCCGGTCGACAACGCGCCGGTCGGCGCTGTCGGTGACGCTTGCGGCGGTGCGGCGGCCGCGCGTGCCGAGGACGGGACGTTCGCGAACGGGCCGGGTGAGGCATCCGATTGGAGCTTGCGAACGCGTTGGCCGAACAGGTCGCTGCGGAGCGCGTAGACGATCGCGAACACGAAGACCCACATCAGCAGCAGGAAGCCGATGCGCAGAACGAGAAGGGTGAGGGTGCTGACCGTCATGACCTGTCCCAGAACCCGTCGATGTCGTGCCGTCGGGTGACGTCGTCCGGCTCGCGGCGGGATGGCGCGGCGGCGGATGCCTGTGGCAGCACACGGAACACGATACGGGTGCGCCCGATGGTGATGACCGAATCCGGCTCGAGCACCGCTTTCTTCACCGGCTGCCCGTTGAGTTGGGACCCGTTCGTGGAGCCGAGATCGCGCACTTGGGCGTGCGAGCCATCCCAGGCGATCTCGATGTGCTTGCGGGACGTGCCGGTGTCATCCACCGTGATGTCTGCCTCGCTGCCACGGCCGACGACCGTGCGCGAACGCTTCAGGGGGTAGCGTTTGCCGCCGATGTCGAGCACAGGAACCCAGGCGACGTTGCCCTTCACGTTCTGGGACTCCACGTGCAGGATGCCCGTGCTCAGCGAGTCGTCAGGGCGCATGTTGATCGAGATGCCCCCCGCGAACTGGTAATGCTGGGTACTCGCGTGCCGCTGTACGAAGTCGGTCAACTCGTCGGTGAGCGCAGGACCCATTGCGTGCATGCGCTTGTAGTCGTTCGGCGCGAGCAGCAGCGTGAAGTCATTGGGCGCGAGAATACGGTCGCGTGTCACCACGGCGGCCTTCGTGTCGAGTTCGCGGCGGAGCGCGCTGGTCAGTTCGACCGGCTGCAACCCTGACCGGAACGTCTTCGCGAAGGCACCGTTGACAGCACGCTCGAGGCCTTTCTCGAAGTTGTCCAGAATGCCCACAGGTCTCCCGATCTGCCCGACGACTATGTGAATGTTAGCCGCACACCGTGAGAAGGAACCCGTGAGCGGCGGCGGGGTGGCGATGGGCGTGCTGGATTTCGGAGAAACGTCGTGAGGCGTGGCGTGTCATGAGTCCTCAGCGGCGTGTCATGGCGGAACTCCGAAACTCGGCACGCCGCACGAGGCGACGCGATGATGCCGGTGAGGCAAGGCGCCGTGGGCGCGGGCGAACCAAATGGCGTACCCAGCCGCTGCATGCTAATCTCGCTGGGTTGGTACGGAGACGTACCGGCATGCGCGAGTGGCGGAACAGGCAGACGCGCACGGTTCAGGTCCGTGTGCCCGTGAGGGCGTGGGGGTTCAACTCCCCCCTCGCGCACCAATGATGAAGACCCCCGGTTTTGCTGGGGGTCTTCGTCATTTCCCGTGACTGGCTGCTGCGAACGCTCCTGGGGGAGTTGTCCCGACGAGTCGTCCCTACGGCCGCGCGATCACGATGCCTGCGGACGACGGTTGTGGGGCATCCATCGCCACCAGTGCATCGATGGCGTCGGCCAGGTCTGTGATCTCGCCGATCAGGAGACCCGGGTCGATTCGGCCGTCCGCGATCATCGCCAGCATGGCCGGGTAGTCGCGCGCGCTCATGCCGTGGGAGCCGGCGATCGTGAGCTCCCACGCGATCACGCGGTCCCACGGGAGCGGCGCGACGGCCGCGACACCGAGCATCAGGCCGACCTGCACATGAATGCCGCGGCGGCGCAGGCTCCGGACAGCGGATGCCGCGGTGCCGGCCGATCCCAACGCGTCGACGCTCACGTCGGCGCCCCCGCCCGTTGCCTCGGTGACGGCTCGCTCAAGTGCGGAATCAGAGCCCGTAGCGCGGATGGCGTGGGTCGCGCCGAGCGCGATTGCCCGGTCGAGCGCGGCATCCGACACGTCAACGGCGGTGACGGTGGCACCGAGTGCCGAGGCGATCATCACGGTGGAAAGACCGACCCCGCCGCAGCCGAAGACCGCGACCTCGTCACCGGCGACCACCCGCCCATGCACCGTGACCGCGCGGAAGGCCGTGGCGAAGCGGCAGCCGAGCGCGGCGGCGGCATCGAAGCCGACGGCATCCGGAAGCACTACGAGATTGGTCTCGGCGGCCGTGACCACGACGAATTCGGCGAACGAGCCGTCTCGGGTGAACCCGGGCTGCGTCTGATCAGGGCAGACCTGCGCATCGCCGCGTAGGCACCACTCGCATCGGCCGCAGCCGTTCACGAACGGGGCGGTGACGCGGTCACCCGGAGCGAAGCCCGTGACGTCGGGGCCGACTCGCTCGACCACGCCCGCGAATTCGTGCCCGGGGATGATCGGCAGCGGTACCGGGTCGTGACCGCGCCACGCGTGCCAGTCGGACCGGCAGACGCCTGTCGCTGCGACGCGCACGAGCGCGCCATCCGCCGGACAATCGGGAATCGGCACGCGCGTGACGCTCGGTCGCGCCCCGACCCGGTCGTATCGGACTGCGCGCATCGTGCCTGCCACCCGACCATTCTCGTCGGATGCTTCGTCGCACTCGATTCGCGGGACGGCCGACGGTTTTGCTAGCCTGAAACGGCAAGGTGCAGCGATCGCTCACAACGATCGTGTCGGGACTTCCGGCCAGCACGACGAAGCCCACGTGGGATTCGTCGAGACTCTCGATACAGAGAGCTGTTTGGCATGTCCGAAAACCCCCGCTCCCCTTTTCTCTCCTCATCGTTGGCGCGATGGCTGATCTTCGCGGTCGTGCTGGCCGCCGACGTGATGGATCTGCTCAGCACCACGGTGACCAACCTCGCCGCGCCATCCATCGTCCGCGACCTACACGCACCCGAATCGCTCGCACCCTGGCTCGGTTCCGCCTACGCGCTGGCACTGGGCTCGATGCTCGTGCTCGGCGCCAGGCTCGGTGATAAGTACGGCACGCGCCGCATGTTCCTCCTCGGCCTGACCGGCTTCACGCTGGCGTCCCTGGCGTGCGGACTCTCGACTGGGCCGATCACCATCGTCGGAGCCCGCGTGGTGCAGGGCGCGTTCGGCGCACTGCTGATTCCGCAGGGTTTCAGCCTGCTGCTTCGGGCCTTTCCCCGCGCCGAGCTCGGCAAGGTCTTCGGCCTGTTCGGCCCGTTGATGGCGGTGAGCTCGATCAGCGGACCGGTGCTGGCGGGAGTCCTGCTGTGGCTGAACCCGTTCGGTCTCGACTGGCGCGCGGTCTTCCTCATCAACGTCGTGGTCGGAATCGCCCTCTATCCGATCAGCGCCCGCGTGCTTCCGAAGGATGCCGGTGACAGGTCGATC
Organism: Humibacter sp.; assembly: GCA_035551735.1. GTDB lineage: Bacteria > Actinomycetota > Actinomycetes > Actinomycetales > Microbacteriaceae > Humibacter. The sequence goes on from DASZMW010000019.1 coordinate 8,797, forward strand.
AGGCTGGACCCGTTCGCCGCCGCGCTGCTCATCGTCGGCCTTGCAGGGGTGCTCGGCGGTCTGATCGCCGCCGGCGATCGCGGCTGGAACTGTTGGACGCTCGCATTGATCCTCGGCGGGCTGATCGTCTCGGCGGTCTTCGTGCGGCGTCAACTGCGTAGTGACGCACCATTCCTCACGCCCGCGTTGTTCCGGAAGCGCAGCTTCGTAGCAGGTCTCTGCGTCGGTTTCGTCTTCTTCGCTGCCACCGCCGGACTGCTCTACGCGACGTCGCTCTACCTGCAGTTCGGTCGAGGTCTCGCGCCTCTTCCGACGGCGGCCATCATGGCGCCGCTTTCGGTCGGCATCATCGTGTCCTCCTTCTCGACCCGCGGGCTGATCGAGCGCATGGGCAGGCGGCTGCTCCTCATCGGTCTCGCCGTTCTGCTCTGCGGAACGGTCGTCTACCTTGCGCTCACACTGCTCGTGCCGAATGCCGTGTGGGCACTCGTGCTGCCGCTTCTGGTCTGCGGTCTCGGCATGGGGTGCGGGTTCGGCTCCGTCTTCGCGGTCGCCCTCGGCGATGTCGACCACGATCAGGCAGGAAGCGCGAGTGGAACACTGAACGCCGTGCAGCAGATCGCCAATGCGACGGGAGCTGCGCTCATCTCGACGGCGTTCCTGGCGGCATCCACCACTGCTACCGCGTCGAGTACCGGGCCGGCGATGGTGATCAGTCTCGTCGTCGTTCTCGTGATCACGGTGGTCTCGCTGAGCGTGCTGCCGCTGCTTCCGCGGCACGCTGCCGCAGATCTGCACTGAGGCTAAGGCGCGGTCGGGGACGCTGTGGCGATGCCCTCAGCATCCTCGGCCGAGCGCTCGGCTCAGGGCGTCTTCTTCTTTCCCTTCTTCGTGGGCTCCGGGTGACGGATACCCGCGACCAGCGCCTTCGCCCACGGCGCGTCGACAGCGTCGAGACCCGCCGTCACGATGAGGTGGCACAGCTGGCCGTAGGCCATGAAGCTCTGCACAGCGTCGTCGCTCGCGCCGGAGCGGGTCGACGCGTACCGGGTGATGCTCCCGATGCCGTCACGAAGTGCCTGACGAATGACGTCGATGTCGCACGCCGATTGTGCGTGCACCTGCATCATGAGCAGATCGCGATCGGCGATGAGTTCCGCGTACTGCTCACCCATCGCGTCGAGGATGCCCTCTGGCGTCTGATCCTTCGCGGCCGAGGCTCCCCGCTCGAGCGTCTGCTCGATGAGCTCGATGCAACGCGCTAGAGCAGCGACGAACAGTGCCTCCTTCGTGGGGAAGAGCTTGAAGACGTACGCCGTCGAGATCTCGGCCTGCTCGGCAACAGCACTGGTCGGGGTGCCGAGATAGCCGCTGCGGGCGAATGCGGCGATCGCGGCGGTGATGACGGTCTCGCGCCGCAGGTCGGAAGTGGACAGAGTCGATGCCATGTGAGTGATCGTACACTCACCAAATTGACGGATGCTCTTGCCGTGCCTCGAAGAGTGAGTGTACGATCACTCACAACGACGCCGAACGCGTCATTTCTTTTACATTCAAGAGTGACTGATTGATCACTCACCTTGCATTCTCGTCGAACCGCACCTCCTCACGAAAGGACCACAAGGTCATGACACTCCACACCGAAGGCCGAAGTGCAGACCGCACGTCGGACCGCGCTGCAGACCGCACCGAAGACCGCAGCGTCGATACGGCGGTGGCCGAGCCTGCCAGACGCAGGTGGATCGCGCTGACGATCCTCGCCGTCGCCGAATTCCTCGTCGTGCTCGACGCATCCATCGTCAACATCGCGCTGCCCTCGATCGGCGCGAACCTGCACCTCGACACGACCCAGCTGAGCTGGGTGATCACCGCTTACGTGCTGCCATTCGGGGGGCTCTTGCTCCTGGGAGGGCGGCTCGCCGATCGCTTCGGTCACCGTCGTGTGTTCCTCATCGGGGTCGCCGGCTTCATCGCCGCATCCGCGCTCGCCGGGTTCTCGCTGAACGGAGGGATGCTGCTGGGCGCCCGCGCGCTGCAGGGCGCTTCTGCAGCGCTCCTGGCTCCCGCATCGCTCGCTCTCGTGACTCGGCTCTTTCCTGTCGCATCGGATCGCGCGAAGGCACTCGGCGTCTGGGGAGCTGTCGCCGGAGTCGGCAGCGCGGCTGGTGTGCTGCTCGGGGGCGTGCTCACCGCCGCGTTCGGCTGGGAGGCGATCTTCTTCGTCAATGTGCCGGCCGGCCTCATCGTGCTCGTGGCGTTGCCGTTCCTGGTCGCCCGCGACGCAGGAGCCGAACGGATGCGACTCGACCTCGCAGGTGCGCTGACCGTCACCGGTGGTCTCGTGTCCCTCGTCGGCGCGCTCAGCCTGTCAGAGCAGCTCGGCTTCGCCGATCCGCTCATCATCGGCTTGTTCGTGGCGGCTGCAGTGCTGCTCGCGGCCTTTGTGGTCATCGAGCGCCGCAGTGCGCAGCCGCTGGTCGATCTGCGGATCTTCCGTCAGCCGAGCGTCGCCGGCGGCAACGCGGCCATGCTGTTCGCCGGTGCCGCGACGACCGCAACTTTCTTCGCTCTCTCCGTCTACATGCAGCAGGTGCTCGGTTACAGCGCTTTGGAATCCGGACTGACGCAGCTGCCGCTCGCCGGCACACTCGTGGTCGTCGCCGGCGTGGTGCCCTCCGTGCTCGCAAGGTTCGGCGCCCGCCGTGTGCTGGTCGTCGCCCTGCTGGTGCTCGCTCTGGGTCTCCTGTGGCTTTCGTTCGCGCCGTCGGATGCGACGTTCGTCGGCTCGCTTCTCGCACCGACCATCGTGATCGGGGCCGGGCTCGGGGCATCCTTCATCGCCACCACGCAGCTTGCGGTGGACGGCACGTCGGGGTCGGACGCGGGTCTCGCCAGCGGGCTCGTCAACACCAGCCAGCAGGTCGGCGGCGCTCTGGGGCTGGCCGTGCTCTCCACCATCGGGGCGAGCCGCGCGGCCGGGCTGATGGCATCCGGCACGGCGAAGGCCGACGCGTTGACCTCGGGATTCAGCGTGGTGTTCCTCGGTGCGGCAGCGGCAGCCGTTCTCGGGGCCATCGCCGTCACGGTGATCACGCGCAGCCGCGCGAACTCGACAGCAGCCGAGGGACGCGGGCGAAGCTAGTCTCGAGATCGATGCCGCACGGGCGGCGGGAGCGGGAGCGAAGGTGCGCGCGTTCGTGATCACGGCGCCGGGGCAGGCAGAGGTGGCCGATGTTCCGGAGCCGGCGGCGGCATCCGGTGAGGTCGTCGTCGACGTGCTGCGCGCGGGTGTCTGCGGCACCGACGTGGAGTTCTACACCGGGCACATGGCCTACCTGCATGACGGCAATGCACGGTATCCGGTGCGCATCGGCCACGAATGGATGGGCGTGGTCACCGAGGTGGGCGGCCGCGTGGACGCTTCGTGGGTCGGCCGCCGCGTCACCGGCGACACGATGCTCGGCTGCGGACGCTGCAGGCTGTGCCTCAGCGGACGCCAGCACGTGTGCGCCGACCGCGAGGAGGTGGGCATCCGTCGTGGTCGTGCGGGAGCGCTCGCCGAGCGGATCGCGGTGCCGGCGACCTCGCTGCACGCGATGCCGGACGCGCTGGACGACACGCTCGGCGCACTCGTCGAACCGGCCGGGAATGGTCTGAGGGCGGCGCGGGCGGCGGCATCCGCCGAGCACGTGCTCGTGGTGGGACCGGGCACCATCGGCCTGCTCGCCGCGATGTTCGCCAGGGCAGAGGGGAGCGATGTGCATCTCGTCGGGGTGTCGCAGGCATCCGTCGACTTCGCACGCACGCTCGGATTCGACGTGTGGCTCGGCTGGGACGCCGTGCCCGACTTGCCGTTCGACGCGGTAATCGATGCCGCCGCGGATGCCGCGACCCCCGCGAGAGCCGTCGACCTCGTACAGCCGGGTGGTCGCGTGGTGCTCATCGGCATTTCGCCGACTCCGAGCCTGGTCGACACCCGTTCGATGCTGCTCAAGGATGTGACGGCTGTCGGCATTCTGAGCGCATCACCGGGACTGGATGCTGCGATCGCCGGCTTCGCGTCGGGTGCCGTGGACGCGCGGCCGTTGGTGGCCGCGACCGTCGGGCTCGATGGTGTCGCCGCCGCGCTTGCCGGCGACCGGCCGGTCGGCGCCGGTCCGGGACCGAAGATGCACGTCGACCCGCGAGCGTGATCGCGGTGCGGGTCAGCGCTCGTTCAGGCGCTCCGTGAGGTAGGCGTCGAGGGCGTCGACCGGGATGCGCTCCTGGCCCATGCTGTCGCGGTCGCGCACCGTCACGGCATTGTCGTCGAGCGAGTCGAAGTCGACCGTGACGCAGTACGGCGTGCCGATCTCGTCCTGTCGGCGATAGCGACGTCCGATCGCGCCGGAGTCGTCGAACTCCACGTTGCGGTGCCTGCGCAGGTCGTCTGCAAGCGACCGTGCCAGCGGTGACAGTCGCTCGTTGCGTGACAGCGGCAGCACTGCGACCTTCACCGGCGACAGGCGCGGGTCGAGCTTCAGCACCGTGCGGGTGTCGGTGCCGCCCTTCGCGTTCGGTACCTCCTCTTGGTGGTATGCGTCGACGAGGAACGCCATCATCGCGCGCGTCAGACCGAACGACGGCTCGATCACGTACGGCACGTAGCGCTCGCCGGATGCCTGATCGAAGAACGACAGATCCTTGCCGGATGCCGTGATGTGGTTCTTGAGGTCGAAGTCCGTGCGGCTCGCGACGCCCATGAGCTCGCCCCAGCCCTTGCCCGAGAAGCCGAATTCGTACTCCAGGTCGATGGTGCGGTCGGAGTAGTGGGCGCGCTCGCCGTCGGGCACATCGAGCCTGCGCATGTGCGCGGGGTCGAGTCCGAGGTCGACGAACCAGTTCCAGCTGGCCTCGACCCAGTGGTCGAACGACTCGGGGGCATCCGCTGCCGGCACGAAGTACTCGATCTCCATCTGCTCGAACTCGCGAGTGCGGAAGATGAAGTTTCCCGGCGTGATCTCGTTGCGGAACGCCTTGCCGACCTGGCCGACGCCGAACGGCGGCTTCATGCGTGCCGCCTGCACGACGTTCGCGAAGTTCACGAAGATGCCCTGGGCGGTTTCCGGCCGCAGGTAGTGCAGGCCGGACTCGTCGTCGACCACGCCGACGTACGTCTTCATCAGCCCGGAGAAGGAACGCGGCTCCGTCCACTGACCGCGCGTGCCGCAGTTGGGGCAGACGATGTCGGCCAGGCCGCCCTCCGGCGACCTGCCTTTCTTCGCCTCGAACGCCTCGATCAGGTGGTCTTCGCGGAACCGGTGATGGCAGTGCAGACACTCGACCAGCGGGTCGGTGAAGGTGGCGACGTGGCCGGACGCCTCCCAGACCTTTGTCGGCAGGATGACCGCGGAGTCCAAGCCGACCATGTCGCCACGGCCGCGCACGAACGTCTGCCACCACTGGCGGCGGATGTTCTCCTTGAGCTCGACGCCCAGGGGGCCGTAGTCCCAGGTGGAACGCGACCCGCCGTAGATCTCCCCCGACTGGAACACGAACCCGCGGTGGCGGGCGAGGGCGGTAACGGAGTCGAGTGCGTTCTGGTCGGGCATGGCATCCCCTTTGGAGGATCGGGCGGAGGGAAGCAGGTGGTGCGACCGCATTCCACCCGAGAATCGTCGGACCCCCCTAGTTTAGTGAGTGAGGGATGTTGGTCCCTGAGCGCTCGAACAGCACGGCGGCTCGAATAGTACGGCGGCTCGAATAGTACGGCGAGGTGACATGGCACAGCGGTCGAGACGGCGCATCGTGATCGCCGGCGCATCCGGTCTGGTCGGCTCGGCGCTCGCGGAGCGGTTGGAGACCACGGGCGACGAGGTCGTTCGGCTGGTGCGGCGGCCGGTGCGCGCGCAGGGCGAGGCGCGCTGGGATCCGGCTGCAGGCATCCTGGACCCGGCCGTCGTGAGTGGTGCGGATGCCGTGGTGAGCCTCGCAGGAGCACCGATCAGCCGCCTGCCGTGGACGCCTGCATATAAGAAGGTCGTGCTGCAGTCGCGGCTGGATGTGACGCAGACGATCGTGGACGGCATCCGTGCGGCAGCGAGCCCGCCCGGTGTCTTCGTCAGCGCGTCGGCCGTCGGGTACTACGGCGACAGGGGCGATGAGGACCTGACGGAGCAGTCCGAGCGCGGCACCGGTTTCTTGTCGGCGGTCGTCACGGCCTGGGAGCAGGCGGCGGCGCCGGCATCAGAGGTCACACGCGTGGCGTTCGTGCGCACCGGTCTCGTGGTCGGCCAGGGCGGCGCGATGACGCCGCTTCGGCTGCTGGCACGGGCCGGTCTGGCGGGTCCGATCGGCACCGGGCGGCAATGGTGGCCGTGGATCAGCTTGCGCGACGAGGTCGCGGGCATCGAGCACATCATCGGCTCCGGCCTCACCGGGCCGGTCAACTTCGCGGGACCGACGCCCGCGACGGAGGGCGAGTTCACGCGCACGCTCGCGACGGCGCTGCACAGGCCGTACGGATTCCCGGCACCGGCATTCGCGCTTCGGCTCGCCCTGCAGAGCGCGGCAGACGAGTTGCTTCTCGGCAGTCAGCGGATGCTTCCTGCCGCGCTCCTGAACGACGGCTTCCGCTTCGCGGACGAGACCGTCGGAGACGCGATCGCCGCGTATCTACGCGGGTGAATGTACCGTGACGTCGCGGGACGACGCGGAGCACCTGCCGATCGAGACGGCCGCACAGTGGCGACACTGGCTCGAGGAGCACCACGACAAGTCGACCGGCGTGTGGCTGGTCTCTTGGCGCCGCGTCACCGGCCGTGCGGCGATGACGTACGACGAGGCGATCACCGAGGCAGTCGCGTTCGGCTGGGTCGACAGTCAGTCCAAGACCATCGACGACGAGCGCTCAGCGCTGTGGTTCGTGCCGCGCAGGCCGGGTTCACCGTGGTCGCGAACGAACAAGGAACGGGTCGCCAGGCTCGAGGCGGAAGGACGCATGACGGATGCCGGCCGGCGCCTCGTCGAAACAGCCAAGGTGGACGGGACGTGGAGCATCCTCGACGACGCGGACGCTCTCATCGTTCCGGAGGATCTCGGGGCGGCGCTCGCCGCGGCCGGTGCGCGCGACGCGTGGGACGCGCAGACTCCCGGCGTGCGCCGTGCCGCGCTCACGAGGCTGGTGCTCGCCAAGCGCGCAGAGACACGCGCCCGATACGTCGAGCAGATCGTCGGCGCGCTGACTCGTGCTCCCTGAGCGAGGGTCGCTGCGCTCGCTCAGTGAGCTGGACATCACAACTAGCCGAGGCCGACGTTGGGTGCTAGCGCGGAGGTCCAGGCTTGCTGGCCCGGGCATCCGCTCAGGATGCGGGCGAGGGCGTCGTGCTCGGCCGGTGTCACCCACAGGTGATATGCCGCCTTCACCGAGATCTGCTTGGCTGCGTAGCTGCAGCGGAACGCCTTGTTCGGCGGCAGCCACGTGGCGGCATCCCCGTCGCCCTTGCTCTCGTTGGTCGGTCCGTCGACCGCCAGCAGCTCGAGCGGGTCGTTCGCGAGAGTCTCGCGCTGCTGCTGGGTGAGTTGCCGGGCACCGGTCTCCCAGGCATCCGACAGGGCGACCAGATGGTCGATCTGCACGGCGACGGATGTCTGCACCCCTCGCACGAAGTCGATGGTCTTGCCTGTGTACGGGTCGTTCAGCACGCCGGATTCGACGGTGCACGATCCCTTCGTGACGATGGCTGTGAGGTCGCGCGCGAGCACGTCGTCTCGGGTGTCGCAGTGGTTGCCGTCGATGTCCTTCCACGCCGAGCCGAAGTCACCCACCCGGTCGTAACCGGTGTGCGGGGCGCGGCCCTTCACGGGGATCGTCGCGAGCAGCGCTGCAGCAGCGCCAGAGGCGCCTTGTGTCCCGGTGGTCGTCGCGGGTGCCGTCGACGCGGCGGTTGCGATGCTCCGGTCCGAGCCGATCCCGGCCGCGAACGTGCCCTCGGCTGAGCACGCCGTCAGTAGCAACGCCGACGCCGCGAGCACGACGATCGTCGTGGTGAGATGACCTGCTCGGTAGTGACAACGTGCTGATCGGGCGGTGGTGGGCAGTGCTGCGGGCAAGCTCGGTCCTCGGGTTCGCGCGCCGAATCGACGCATCGGTCGACTCTATCGACCGATTAACGCACGGCGCCGGCGGGGCTGTGAACGCCATCCGCCGAACGCCGGCGTCTTCGTTCGGTCGGGCGAAGCTCGTCGGCCGAAAACGTGGCATTCACGCTACGCCGCAGGCGAGCGTACGTAAAGGGCGAGATAGCCTCAACTGCATGTCGACGCACATCCTCGCCATCGACCAAGGGACCACCAGTACCCGCGCGATCGTGTTCGACCACGCGGGAACTGTCGTCTCGGTCGGGCAGCTGGAGCACACGCAGATCTTCCCCAAGGCCGGATGGGTCGAACACGATCCGATGGAGATCTGGCGCAATGCCCGCGAGGTGATCGGCGTAGCTCTCGGCAAGGCCAATCTGACCAGGCACGACCTGGCAGCAGTGGGCATCACGAACCAGCGCGAGACCACCGTCGTGTGGGACAAGCAGACCGGCAAACCGGTGTACAACGCCATCGTGTGGCAGGACACCCGTACACAGGACATCGTCGACCGGCTCGCGGCAGACGGGGGAGTCCGCAGGCTCTCGGATGCCGTGGGCCTGCCGCTCGCTACCTATTTCTCCGGCACGAAGATCAGCTGGATCCTCGAGAACGTCGACGGCGCGCGAGAGCGGGCGGAGCGCGGTGACCTGCTCTTCGGCACCACAGACACTTGGCTGCTCTGGAACCTCACCGGCGGCAAGCACGGCGGCGTGCACGCCACGGATGTGACGAACGCGTCGCGCACCCTGTTCATGGACCTTGAGACGCTCGACTGGCGCGACGACATCCTCGACGCCTTCGGTGTGCCGCGTTCGATGCTGCCGCAGATCCGGTCGTCGAGTGAGGTCTACGGCGAGGCGGAGTCGCACAGCTTGCTGCGTGAGGCGCCGATCGCGGGCATCCTCGGCGACCAGCAGGCGGCCACGTTCGGCCAGGCGGCGTTCGACGCAGGCGAGTCCAAGAACACGTACGGCACGGGCAACTTCGTGATCGTGAACACCGGCGAAGAGATCGTGCGCAGCGGCAACGGCCTGATCACGACGCTCGCCTACAGGCTGGGCGACGAGGCGCCGCGGTACGCGCTCGAGGGGTCGATCGCCGTCACAGGATCGCTCGTCCAGTGGCTGCGCGACAATCTCGGCATCATCCGCGACGCGAAAGAGGTGGAGAAGCTCGCGGCATCTGTCGACGACAACGGCGGCGCCTACATCGTTCCCGCCTTCTCTGGGCTCTTCGCCCCCTATTGGCGTCCGGATGCCCGCGGCGCGATCGTGGGCCTCACCCGTTTCGTGAACAAGGCGCACCTCGCCCGAGCCGCTCTCGAGTCGACCGCCTACCAGACGCGGGACGTGATCGATGCTGTCGAGCAGGACACCGGAACGCCGCTGACCGAGCTGCGGGTCGATGGCGGCATGACGGCCAACGAGTTGCTCATGCAGTTTCAGGCGGATGTGCTGGGCATCCCGGTCGTACGTCCGACGGTCGCAGAGACCACGGCACTCGGCGCCGCTTACGCAGCCGGCCTGGCCGTCGGATTCTGGAGCGGGCGCGACGAGTTGCGCGCCAATTGGCAGGAGGGCGCGCGCTGGACGCCGACCTCCGACCGCGACGGCGTGGAGGGCTTGTACCGCACTTGGAAGAAGGCGGTCACGAAGACGTTCGACTGGGTCGACGAGGGCTGACCGCTACCGGTTGCTGTCGCCGCCGCGGCGCTCGCTAGGGTGGGGCATCCGACGAAAGGACCGTCTCCCACGTGATCATCAACGGGTTCGCCCCCCTCGCCATCAGCATCGGCATCGTCTTCTACGTAGCGATCGCTGCGTTCGTTGTCTGGATCGCTTACCTCGTCATCCGGGCGGCGGTGCGCAACG
>DASZMW010000020.1:0-19469 GCA_035551735.1 Humibacter sp.
CGACCAGATCGAGAACCGCATCATCGAGGCCAAGTCGCGCGGCATCTACGAGGCGCCCGGCATGGCGCTGCTCTGGATCGCCTACGAGCGGTTGCTCAACGCGATCCACAACGAAGACACCGTCGCGAACTATCACAACGAGGGTCGCCGTCTCGGGCGTCTGATGTACGAGGGTCGCTGGTTCGACCCGCAGTCGTTGATGCTGCGTGAGAGCATCCAGCGCTGGGTCGGCTCCGCCGTCACCGGCGAGGTGACGTTGCGACTGCGTCGCGGTGACGACTACTCGATCCTCGACACTCATGGCCCCGCGTTGAGCTATCACCCCGACAAGCTCTCGATGGAGCGCGTGGGGGATGCCGCGTTCGAGCCGGAGGATCGCATCGGCCAGCTGACCATGCGCAACCTCGACATCGCGGACTCGCGTGCTCGGCTCGAGCAGTACTCGGCATCCGGCGTGATCGACGGCGCGACTGCGCTGCTGGTCGGAGACCTGGGGGCCGGCGAGTCGGCCGAGATCAGCGCCGGTGACGCGTCCGCCGACGAGACGACCGAGCTGGCCGGCCTGAACGAGGCCAACGAGGCGGCCGCGTTCGACCTCGGCACCGACTGACTCCGGCTGAAGTAGCGCCGCCGGTCGAGTAGGGCCTTCCGCGTAGCGCCATCCGCGCCGGTCGAGTAGCGCCTTCGGCGCCGGTCGAGTAGCGCCGCGAAGCGACGCGTATCGAGACCCCCGACACGGCATTCAGACGCGGGCGGGTCTCGATACGCGAGCGGCTTCGCCGCGCGCTACTCGACCAGCGCAGAGCGAGGCGGGGGTGCGGCTTCGCCGCGCTACTCGACCAGCGTGGGGAGCTAGCACTACGCAGCAGACGCGTCAGAACAGGCTGACTCGGAGCGATTGCACCCGGCTCAGCGACTGCTTGAAGTGCCCGGGGTTGAGAGTCTTGCTGTCTACAGCGGCCGTGATGGCGTCCAGCGCATCCATGCCCTGAGTCATGTCGCGTGCGGAGCAGAGCAGAAGGTCCATGCCTGCCTGCGCGGAGAGCAGGGCCCGGTCGCCTGAGTCGCCGAAGGCATCCAGAGCGCCGGCCTCGAGGGCATCCGTGATGGTGACTCCATTGAATCCGAGGCGGCCTCGAAGCTCACCCTGCACGATCGCGGACGAGATGCCGGCGGGATACACGGCATCCACTGCCGGATAGACCGCCCACGACGTCATGACCAGTTGCACTCCCGCGGCGATCGCCGGAGTGAAGGCGGATTCGTCCACGCTCCGCAATTCGGCGAGCGGTTGTGAGAGGGTCACCGGTCCGAGGTCTGTGTTCTCGTCTGCCGTCGCTGCGCCGAGGCCCGGGAAATGCTTCGACGTCGCTGCGACACCGGCACCCTGCTGTGCCCGCACGAAGTCGGCGCCGAGGCGTCCCGCGAGTGCAGGATCGGAACTGTACGAACGTTGGAACTGGTCGTCGAAGTTCCCCGGCGTGCGGAACACGTCGAGCACCGGTGCCAAGTTGAGGTTCATGCCGACGTTGCGAAGAGCGGCGGCTGCACCAGACCCGGCGGCTGTCGCCGCGGCATCCGGGTCGGCGGCCAGCCCGATCTGCTTTTCGGAGAGCACGGGCTCCTGGCCCCTGAGCCGACGGATGAGGCCGCCCTCCTGGTCGGTCATGAACAGCAGGGGTTCCTTCACGGGTGAGGATGCCTGTGCCGCGCGCAACTGCGCCACGACGGTTGCGATCTGATCGAGACTCGTGATGTTCTCACCGAAGAAGATGACTCCACCGACCGTGCCTGCCGCGATGGCATCCAGCAGCGACTGCGGCGGTGTCGCTCCCGGATAGGAGAAGATGATCCGCTGGCCGGCTTGCTGCCGCGATGAGAGCTTGGCCCACCAGGGCGGCGAGGCGAACGCTGCCGGCACGACACCGGCCCCAACAATGCCGGCACCGGCGAGCGCGATTCCTGCGGCCGCGCCGACGCCGGCGGTGAGCACGGTGCGGCGAGAAAGTCCGGGCCGATCGGATGATGTGGACGATTCGGGATTCATGGTTGCTCCTCACATCGCCGCCACACTGCGGCATCGTTCCGACCGTGGCACCGCCCCCGTTGGGGTGTCAAGGGGTCGCGCGGAAGAGCGGAGCACGACGAGCGTGCCGAACGCGCGCGGAACGGAGAGAGAACCGCGTCAGTGCGCCGCGCTCTTCCACACGGTGAGCCGACCGCACATGCCCCAACGCTCGACCGGTTCGGGCTGGATCGCGCGGATTCCGGCCGCTTCGAGCGAGACCGCACTGCCCTGCGCGAGTTGCGTAAGGGCGGCGATCGTGGCATCCGTCTGGGCCGTCGGGCCGTCGGTGACAATGCGCTGCCACTGCGGGATACGTGGTGCGACCAGGACGGCCGCCGCTGTGTTCAGCTCGCGGAGAGTACCCGGGAGGTCCGTCGCGGCGCGCTCGCACAGCTCCGCGAATCCGGCGAGCGCCAGGTCACGACGTTCCCGCGCAGCACTCTCCAGCCGTATCGGATCGTCGGTCGCGGGCAGGACGGCGTGCTCCAGATATCGTTCCGCGTCACTCAGCACCTCCAGCGGGAACGTGAGCACCGCGTCTCCCGCCTCGGGAAGCCCGGCATTCGACATGAGCGTCACGATGTCGAGTCGTCCGTCGGAATTGATCAGTCGGTGCACCGTTCCCGGTGTGAACCACGCGATCGTTCCCGGCTCAAGAGGCGTGCTCTCGACTCCGCGCGACCCTAGAGTCTGCACCTCTCCGTGGCCGCCGACCACGACGTAACCTTCCGTCGACGCGGTGTGCAGGTGTGGTGATCCACCGCGCAGGCCATCGGATGCCTCCCAGTCGTAGACACGGAGCCGGGACACCGCGATGCCGCCGGGAAGCCCGCGGTCGAGGGCGAGTTCCGTCGCATCCGTGCCCGGATCATCCGTGTCAGCGGCATCCGTGCCTGTAGCATCCGCGGTCATGGCAGCGCCGCTTCGACCTCAACGGCTGCCAGCGCGTGTCTACCGAAGACGGCATCGAACGCCGGCTTCGGCTGCAGCCTTCCGTCGAGCACGTGTGCTGCGCCGAACCCGGCGAACGTCTCCGGAATCCACGAGTGTCCGTCGCTCAGCCCCCAGAGCACGAACGCCGTGCACTCCGGAACCGCGCGTGCCGCGGCAACCATGGTGGTGTAATCGCTCGCCTGCCGTTCGAGGTCGGCCGAGTTCACGGACGCGACGGATGCCTCGGCCGCGTCGACGGGCATCCGGATGTCCACCTCGGTCAACGCCACCTGCAGCCCGAGATCGGCGAACCGCTGCAGGTTCTCCCGCATGGTCGTCGGCGGATCGCCGACGATGCGATGACCCTGGGCGCCGAATCCGTGGATCGGCACGCCTTCGGCCAAGAGCCGCTGGATGAGCACGTAATAGGCATCGCTCTTCTCGCAGAGGTCCTCGACGTTGTAGTCGTTCAAGAAGAGGCGTGCTGACGGATCCGCCTCGTGCGCCCAGCGGAATGCGTCGGCGATGTAGTCGATGCCTGAGGCCTCGAACCACGGCGTGCGACGGGGTTCGCCGTCGTCGTCGAGAGGTTCGTTCACCACATCCCACTGCTCGATGCGCGAGCTGTACCGGCCGACGACTGTGTGGATGTGATCACGCAGCACCTCCGCCCGCTCCTCGGCGGGAAGTTCGCCGACCCACTTCGAGAGCTGGCTGTGCCAGGCCAGAGTGTGCCCGCGCACGGCGAGCCCCTCAGATTCCGCGAACTCCATGACACGATCGGCCGCGGCGAAGTCGAAAACCTCACGCGATGGCCGCAGCGACACGAACTTCATCGCGTTCTCGGGTGTGATGAGTCGAAAGAGCCGCGGAATCAGCTCGCGATACGCCGGATCGTCGAGGGCGTCGGCATCGATCGCGCATCCGATCCTGAACAGGTCGTGGTCAGTTCCCGTCATCTCGATGCTCACGCGCTCAACTCCGCTCCGGCGGCATCCGCGCTCCACGGAGCGCCGCTCCCCTCCATGCTGCGGTAGAACGGCGATGACGCATCGATCTCGCCGGCGGAGATTCTCGTTCCCGTGAACGCCGACGCGTAGATTCCTGCGATCAGCTCGAGCGTGCTGCGGGCATCCGTGATCGTCACGGGAAGCGGTCGACCTGCTTCGATGGCATCCAGGATGGCGGCGAACTGAGCCGCGTGACCGCTTCCGTTCCCGTGCGGGCCGAGTCGCCATGCCGCGGCGACTCGATCTTCGTACCCGGGTGCTGCCGTGATCTTCCACGAGGCATCCGAGTAGCCGTAGAGGTGCTCGAGCTCCACGGTGGCGAACTCGAAGTCGAAGCGCAGATAGCTGGTCTCCCGCGGAGACAGCAGGCTGTTGACGACGCTCGCGACGGCCCCATTCTCGAGGCTGACGATCGCGTGGGTGAGGTCCTCGGTGGCGACCGGGCGTGCCTGTCGCGCGGCGACGGCGACGACCTGCGACCACGGGCCCAGCACCGAGAGCATCGTGTCCATCTGATGGATGCCGTGGCCCATCGTTGGTCCGCCGCCTTCGATCTGCCAATTTCCGCGCCATGGCACATCGAAGTAGGAGTCGGGACGGTACCAGAGCGTGTTGCAGACCGCGGTGAGCACGCGCCCCAGCGAGCCGTCGGCCACTCGGTCGCGCAGCCAGAGTGCGCGGGACCCGAAGCGGTGCTGCGACACCGTGGCGAACTGGGCTCCGCCCGCTCGCTCCGCCTGCGCGATCTCGTCGAGCTCGGCGAGGGAGAGAGCCGGCGGCTTCTCGCTCAGCACATGGATGCCACGGCGCAACGCTGTGATCGCCTGCTCCTTGTGCAGCCCTGGGGGCGAGCACAGGTGCACGATGTCGAGCTCGACCGTGTCGAGCAGTTCGTCGAGGCTCGTCGTGCCGACCGGCACATCCCACGCGGACTGGAATTCGGTCACCCGATCCAGCTCGATGTCACAGGCGCCGACGATGCGTGCGCGGCCTTCGAGCCGGCGCACGTTCTCGGCGTGCACGCGTGCGATGCCACCCGTGCCGACGATGCCGATGCGCAAGGGGTTTACCATCTCAGCGCACCCCCGCCAGGGTCTCGGGCGTCGCGCCGGCCTCGAGCGGGATCTCATCGGCGACCGCAAGGCCTTCCGATGCCTTCACAGCCGCGGCCGCGAGCGTCGCCATGCGCGGGGCATCCGCTTCACCGTCGGCGACGGTCACCGCGTAGCGGAGGTCGAGCGTCTCGCCGGGTTCGAAGGTGCGCACCCGGTCGAAGAACGGCGCAGGGTTGATGCAGGCGAACGGCTCGGAGCGCACGAACCACTTCGTGGCGAGCCTCTGCTGCGGCGTGACGTCGGAGAACACGACCGTCGAGGAACCGCCGTGACCGTCGTGGCGTCCGGTGAGACCGGCCCACGCTCCGTTCGTGCCGCGAACGTCTTCGCCCGTTGTGCCGTCCGCTCCGATCAGACCACCACCGGTGAACGAGCGCGGGCCACGCCAGAAGAGGCCGCCGTATCCGGCGTTCTCCCTGCCTTCCGTGGTGGGGGAGCCCAACTCGATCGGCGCGCCGGAGTCGTTGGTCAACTCGCTGCGCCATCCGAGAATCCAGGCATCGTTCCCGTCGTCCGGTGAGACGGTGAGCGTTCGACGCTCTCTGATGACGACCTCGCCGGCATCGGCGGCAACCGGCTCGCGGTGCCAGGCGAGGTCGTGTGCGAAGGTCACGCCCGTCGACGTGTTCTGCACGGTGATCACCCGGTCGTGATCCTGCGACCCGTTGTTGCCGAGGTCGGCATAGCCGCCTGCGGCTCGCGAATACGTGGCACCGCCCCAGAAGTTGTCGGGTCCGACGTTCGGCAGTGCCATGGTGATGCCCTTGTGCCACACGTGATCCCACGGGCGAAAGACGGTGACGAGTCGGCCCGACAGCGTTCGGACCGGATGCACGTACGGTCGCGGCGACTCGTACTGCGCCTCGTCGGGCCGGTAGACGTACTCGAGGAGATCACCGCCCGCCGACGAGGTCACGCGCACCGCTCTGTCGACGTCGTGCTCCAAACCGAACGGTGTCGTGCCGGAGGCGGCCGTACCGGAGGTTTGCCGAGGCGGTGATGGCTGGGAGGGAACGCTCATGCGACGGGGGTCCTTTGCGAAATCATCGTTGATCAGAGCCGAAGCGACATCGACGCCGCAACATTTTCGATAC
Source organism: Humibacter sp. (assembly GCA_035551735.1). Lineage (GTDB taxonomy): Bacteria > Actinomycetota > Actinomycetes > Actinomycetales > Microbacteriaceae > Humibacter. The sequence goes on from DASZMW010000020.1 coordinate 6,221, forward strand.
ATTATCGGAAGGGCAGCCTAAGCGGGTGCGCAAACGTCGTCAAGAACGGCACCCACGTGCATCCCGTGTTCGAGCAGTTGCAGCGGCACCGGCCCGGTTACGCTGTGCCAGGGGTGACGCGTGGCGTCAGAAGGAGCGTCGTCAGTGGCGGAATCAAAGGGCACGTTGGCCGATGTCGCCGCGCAGGCCGGCGTATCCGTGCCCACCGTGTCGAAGGTGCTGAACGGCAAGTCGGATGTCGCACCGGCAACGCGCGCCAAGGTGTACGAGGCCATCGAGTCGACGGGCTACCTCACCAAGAGAGCCGCTCCGCGCGACTCCAGCGGTGTGCTCGAGCTGTTGATCGAGGGCGCGGATTCGCCATGGGCACTCGAGGTGATCCGAGGGGCGGAGGGCGCAGCGGCAACCCGGGGGTCGGCGCTCATCGTGACAAGTTCCGTGCACGATTCGTTCTCGATAGATCGCTGGACCGAATCGTTGCGGACGCGGCGCTCCGCCGGTGCCGTCGTCGTGCTCCCCAGCGAAGGTGACGGCGTGCTCAAGGCGTTGAAACAGCTGCGCATTCCCGTGGTTCTCGTCGACCCTGCGGGCTGGGAGGGCGCAGACTTCCCCACAGTCGGAGCGACGAACTGGTCGGGTGGCTTCGAAGCGACCAACCGGCTCATCGAGCTCGGCCATCGCGACATCGGCCTCATCGCAGGACCGAGCCGTCTCGCCAGCGCGCTCGAACGCCAGGAGGGCTACGCCGCTGCGCTGCGCAGGGCGGGTCTCCCGTATCGCCCTGAGCTCGTGGTCGACGGCGAGTTCCGGATGTCAGGCGGATACGCGGCAGGTGCGGCCTTGCTCGATCTTGATGCGCGGCCGACGGCGATCTTCTCCAGCTCCGACCAGCAGGCCGCTGGGCTGTACGAAGCGGCGCGGGAGCGCGACATCCGCATTCCCGCCGAGTTGAGCGTGATCGGATTCGACGACACCGTGCTAAGCAGACACCTCTCGCCCGCGCTCACCACGATCCATCAGCCCCTCACCGAGATGGCGGCCGAAGCGGTGCGGCTGATCAGCGAATTGAGCTCCGACCCGTCGTCGCACGCCGCACGCCGCATCGAGTTGACGACCTACCTGGTCGAACGACGCAGCGCGATCGCCCTTACGTCACCGACGCCCACGCGCTGAACCCTCCGGGCCGAAGAGGGTCGACACGAGCCCCTCGTCGCCTTTTCCTGGCCTGTGCTGTCGTGATACGAACCGGAGACGGCGCCGTGAACCGGAATTTCGCGCCATGACCGAGAATTGCTGGCGCCCGCTGTCGGGTCCGGTGCGCGAGACGACCGCACGCGCCCGGCATTCGGGCCCGCGGCTGCGCGGGTCGGCTCGGCGCGGCATCCGCGAGTGGGGCGCGGCGCGGCGTCCGCCGGCAGGTGTCGCGGCATCCGCTGGGGGTGAGGTTCGTCGCGGCATCCACCGGTCCGGTTCCGCACCCAGTGCGGGGGACACGGCTCTCATGCGCGTGCACACCGGGAGTCGCGCCAGTGCCGTGACACCCCGGTAAGCGCTTGCCGGTTGACAGCGCGGTGAGGGTGGATTACGTTCACTTTTCGATAGTTGATCGAAATTCGTTTCGCAAACGATCGAGCCTGCAGCCACAGTGCGGTGGTCGACTCAGTGCTTCGTCACGATGTCACCAGCCGCGCGAGTCCAAGGAAGGACATCGCGTATGACCTCGACCGCGGTCGCGCCGGAGAAGTCGCCGGCTGACGCGAGGCGTGCCAAGCGGCGCGTCAGACGCAGTCCGTGGTGGCGCAACTGGCAGCTGTACTCGCTGCTCGTGCTTCCCGTGGCGTTCTTCGTCATCTTCCGATACCTGCCGATGGCCGGGAACATCATCGCCTTCCGGCAGTACGTGCCAGGCGGCAACATCTTCGGCAACGCGTGGATCGGTTTCTCGAACTTCGAACTCTTCCTGACGGACCCCAACTTCTGGCAGGTCTTCCGCAACACGGTGACGCTCGGCGGACTGGCCTTGATCATCGGCTTCCCGGTTCCGATCGTCCTTGCCCTGCTGCTGAACGAGTTGCGCTCACGCGGCTTCAAGCGCTTCGTGCAGACGACGACCTACCTGCCGCACTTCCTGTCGGTCGTGATCGTCGGCGGCATGATCCTGCAACTCACATCCCTCACCGGATCGATCAATCACCTGCTCGGCTCGCTCGGGGTGCAGCCGATCGCATTCATCCAGGACCCAGGATGGTTTCCCGCGATCTACGTCGGAAGCGAGATCTGGCAGACCATGGGCTGGGGCACGATCCTCTACTTGGCGGCGCTGACCCAGATCGACGAGAACCTCTACGAGGCAAGCCGTATCGACGGCGCCAACCGTTGGCAGCAGACCTGGCACGTGACGCTTCCCGGCATCGCCCCGACGATCGTGACGCTCCTGATCCTGAACATCGGCACGTTCATGAGCGTCGGCTTCGAGAAGATCCTGCTCATCTACAACCCTGCGACGTACGCGACGGCTGACGTCATCTCGACGTATCTGTACCGCGTCGGCATCCAGTCCGGCAGCTTCAGCTATGCCGCAGCGATCGGCATCTTCGAAGCCGTCATCGGCCTCGTGCTGGTCACTGCCGCCAACTTCGTTTCCAAGCGCCTCGTAGGAGCAAGCCTGTGGTGATCGACGCCCAAACCGCGAGCAGTATCGCCGCCCCCGGACCGGTCACGACCAAGGTCAGGAAGAAGCGCACTGCGTTGTCCAGGACGCGAGGCGAGAAGATCTTCGCCGTCGTCAATGTGGTCGTGCTGCTGCTGGCGGTGGCGATCACGCTGTACCCGTTCCTGAACGTGCTGGCCCAATCACTGTCGAGTGAGAAGTACATCGATTTCGGCGATGTCACGATCTGGCCCCTCGGCTTCAATTTCGACACCTACAAGATCGTCGCCTCCGACCCGACGTTCTGGATCAACTACCGCAACACGGTGGTCTACACGGTGGTCTCGACCGCGGTGTCGATGGTGTTGTCGACGATGTTCGCCTACGCGATCTCCCGTAAGGACCTCAGAGGTCGCGGGTTCTTCATCGGCATGGCACTCGTGACGATGCTGTACAGCGGCGGACTCATCCCGACATACGTGCTCGTCAACGGTCTCGGCCTCACCAACACGATCTGGGCGATCGCGCTGCCGAACGCGATCAGCGTGTTCAACGTGCTCGTGATGAAGTCCTTCTTCGAGAACATGCCGCGCGAGCTCGAAGAAGCCGCGGCGATCGACGGTCTCAGCACCTACGGAACGCTCCTGCGCATCGTGCTCCCTCTCTCCAAGGCCGTGCTCGCCACGATGGTGTTGTTCTATGCGGTGGCGAACTGGAACTCGTGGTTTCCCGCCTTCCTCTACATGGACCATTCGAACCTGTATCCGGTGACCGTGTACCTGCGCAACCTCATCGCCGGCGCGACCGGAGCACAGGATGCCGGTGCCTCCGCGGACAGCAACCTGACCCAGATCAGCGCGAACATCAAGGCCGTCACGATGGTGCTCACCGTGCTGCCAATCCTTTTCGTCTACCCGTTCATCCAGCGCTACTTCGTCTCCGGCATCATGCTCGGCTCCGTCAAGGGCTGAACCGGCGCGACGCATGTGACCCATCCCCACCACTACCAAGAAGTCGAATCACCAATGGAGGTCTCGCAGAAATGTCACTGAAAGTAACCCGCCGTGAAGTGCTCGCCATGGGGCTTGCGAGCGTCGCCGTCGGCATCCTCGCAGGCTGCACATCCACCGGAGACGCAACGCCCGTCGTCACGGGTAAGTCCCTGGGCATGATGAAGGACTACGCCGCCGGCAAGCAGTTCAAGGCGAGCAAACCCCTGAGCGTCAGCATGCTGTTCCAGGACAACCCGGCCTATCCCTACAAGTCGTCGTGGCGGATCTTCAGCGAGATCACGAAACGCACGAACGTCACGCTCAAGCCGACGGTCGTACCCTTCGCCGACTTCACCGACAAGCGCTCTGTGCTGATCAACTCGGGCAAGGCACCCGACATCATCGCGAAGACGTACCCGGGCCAGGAATCCCCATTCGTGGGCGGCGGGGCGATCCTCGCGGTCAGCGACTACGTGAAGTACATGCCGAACTTCACCAAGAAGGTCAAGGACTGGGACCTGGAAGCCGACCTGGCCACCATCAAGCAGTCCGACGGCAAGTACTACGTGCTGCCCGGCCTGCACCAGACGCTCAGCCCGGACTACACGCTGCAGTTCCGCGACGACGAGCTCGACCGCCTCGGGCTCGATCAGCCCACCACATGGAACGAATTCAAGACGGTTCTGAAGGAGCTGAAGAAGGCCCACCCTGATGGCTACCCGTACAGCGACCGCTGGGGCGGAGCCAACGTGATGAACATCGCCGCCAGTCCGTACGGCACGATGGCCGGCTACGACGCGGCGACCAGTTCGAACTGGGGTCTGAACAACGGCCTCCTCTTCGACTGGGCGAAGAACACGTACTCGTTCACGCCGATCGACGACAACTACAAAGCTCTGGTCAGCTACTTCGCCGGCCTCGTGAAGAGCGGGTTGATGGATCCCGAGACGTTCACGCAGACGGACGACCAGGCCAGCGCGAAGTTCACGACGGGCAGGACCTACGCGATCAGCACCAACGCACAGTACCTGCAGCTCGACCGAACGGCCATGGACAAGAACCTGGGCGTCGGCAAATACAAGATCTCGAAGGCGCCGATCCCCGGCGGGCCGAAGGGCAAGGTGCTCGCCGGCAGCCGGCTGGAGAACGGCATCATGCTCTCGACCGCCGCATCCAAGCGCGACGACTTCGAGGCGTTCCTGCAGTTCATCGACTGGCAGTGGTACTCGGATGCCGCACAGGTGCTGGTCAAGTGGGGCGTCAAGAACGAGACCTTCACCTACAAGAACGGAAAGTACGACGTGGCGCCCGGGTACAAGCTCGCGGCCTACGGATTCGGGAAGCCCGACGCGAAGACGGACATCCGTATCGACATGGGATTCAGCGGCGGCAACTTCATGTACGGCGGCACGACGCAGATCGTGCAGTCGACCATGGTGCCCGAGGAGCTCGCGTGGCAGAAGACCCTCACCGACTACAAGCTCGCGAAGCCGTCGCCCGGAGTCCCGTACACGACGATCGAGGCGCAGCAGGCCGCACTGAAGCAGACCGCGATCATCGACTCGACCAACACCTGGACGCTCAACTTCATTCTCGGCAAGAAGTCGGTGTCGTCGGACTGGGCGGACTACGTCTCGGAGCTGAACGGTAAGGGCCTGAAGGCCTATGTCGACGGTGCGAACAAGGCCTGGGCTGACGCGAACTCGAAGAAGAAGGGCTGAGCGCGCAGTGAGTGGGCAGGCGTCAAGGGAGTTCATGAGCGGGCCGCTCTACCGGGCATCCGCTGCGGTGTACGACGTGGTCGGTCCCACCGCGTGCTTTCTTCTCGCCTGCCTGCCGTTCGCCCTCGCGATCGTCGCCGCGCCGAGCGCTGTGACGATCGCGGTGGCCGGCATTCTGATCGGTCCGGCCTGGACGGCTCTGCTCTACGCCACCGGCGTTCTGCGCTCCGACCGTGACCGCGGCCCTGTGCGTTCGTTCTGGCGCGGGTACCGCCTGAACTGGCGTCAGACGAGCATGGTCTGGATTCCGTACTGGGTGCTACTCGTGGTCGCGGGCGCTGATGTCGTCACGCCGACGACACCGACCGCGCTGCACTGGGGAATCGGCATCGTCGCAGTGCTGTCAATGCTCTGGATGAGCGCGGCTCTGCTGCTGATCAGCCGCTATTCGTTCCGCACACGGGACGTTCTGCGGCTCGGGTTGTACGTGGCGGTCGTCGCCCCCCGCTCGACGACCACCAACCTCGCTCTGCTCGTGGTGGCCGGTGCGACCGTCTACTTCACGTCCGAGTCCGTGCTCGGGCTGCTCGCCGGGGTCTTCGCATTCGCGACGGTGACCGCGGCGCGCGGCGCATTCGACCTCGTGGATGCCCGCTTCACCGTCGACACGGACACGACCCGATGACGGCTCCAGGCTCCGGAGCCGAGGCATCCGGCCGCGCCCGAATGGATGCCCTGCGCGGCCGCCTCGGCGGGTTCGCGTTCGGAGGCGACTACAACCCCGAGCAGTGGGACCGTGCCGTCTGGCGCGAGGACGTCGACCTCATGCGCCGTGCCGGCGTGAACCTGGTCACGGTCGGCGTGTTCGCGTGGACCGCGCTCGAGCCGGAGCCCGGCGTCTTCACGTTCGAGTGGATGGACGAGGTGCTCGACCTGCTGCACGCAGCCGGCATCAGCGTCGACCTCGCTACGCCGACCATGGCGCCTCCTGCCTGGTTGTCGCAGAGCTTTCCGGAAACGCTGCCGGTGATGGCCGACGATGAGACGTTCGGGTTCGGCAACCGGCTGCACTACGACCCGTCATCCCCGGTCTACCGAGAGCGGGCCGCCATCATCACGCGCGCGCTCGCCGAGCGCTACTCGGGGCATCCGGCCCTGGCGATGTGGCACATCAGCAACGAGTACGGTCCGACCGCCTACAACGAGCAGAGCTCCGTCGCCTTTCGCGCGTGGCTGCAACGACGCTACGGCTCGCTTGCGGCACTGAACGACGCCTGGTACACACGATTCTGGAGCCAGACGTACACCGACTGGGCTCAGGTGGACGTGCCGGCCGTCCCGCGTTCGTGGATGAACCCGGCCCGCCAGCTCGACTTCAAACGCTTCGTGTCGGATGCCCTGCTCGAGTGCTTCGTCGCCGAGCGCGACATTGTGCGCGAGTATCGCGACGACATCCCTGTCGTGACCAACTTCATGCGCTTCTACCGCAACGCCGACTACTGGAAGTGGGCTGGCGAGGAGGATGCCGTCGCGCTCGACATCTACCCCGACCCCGGCGACGAGGACTCCTGGATATCGGCCGCGCTGAACTTCGATCTGATCCGCTCGCTCAAGGGCGAGCCGTGGGTGCTCATGGAGCAGGCGGCGAGCGCGGTGTCGCAGTGGAAGGTGAACAACGTCAAGCGGCCCGGCATGATGCGCGCCGGCTCGTATCAGGCGATCGCGCACGGCTCCGATACGGTGCTGTACTTCCAGTGGCGAGCGAGCCGCGGGGGCCACGAACGCTTCCACTCGGCGATGCTGCCGCACTCGGGGACGGCATCCCGCACCTGGGGCGAGATCGAGGCACTGGGAAACGAACTGCCTCTGATCAAGGAGGCGCTCGGCTCGAAGGCGCGGGCAGACGTCGCCGTGCTGTTCGACTGGGATGCCTGGTGGGCGCTCACCGAGACTCACGGCCTGCCGCGCAACGACTTCGACTACCCCGGGCTCGTGATCGACCACTACCGGCCGCTGCTCGAGGCACACCATGCGGTGGACTTCGTGTCATTCGACTCGGATCTGTCGGGGTACCGGATGCTCGTGATCCCGAACGCGTACCTCGTGCCCGACCGCTTCATCGATGCACTGACCCGGTATGTCGAAGGCGGCGGGGTCGTCGTCTGCTCGTTCTTCTCGGGAGTCGTCGACGAGACCAACCAGCTGAGGCAGCCCGCCTACCCCGGCGGCCTGCGCACGCTCATCGGCGGATACATCGACGAGTACTGGCCGGCGCGCGCCGGGGAGACGTTCGAGTTGCGGTTCACCGGGGTCGGGGACGACGACGCAGCCCCTGCGACCGCGACAACCCCTGTCGCGACCGCGACCGCGGACTGGTGGCAGGACAGCTTGCACGCCGAGTCCGCAGCGGTTCGCGCCGCGTACACATCCGGGTTGCTGGAGGGACGTCCGGCCATGCTCGAGAACACCGTCGGCGAAGGGCGCGTCGTGTACCTCGGCACTCGGCTCGAGCCGGCCGCGATGGCTCGGGTGCTGCTGGGCGAGGCGGAGCGGTCGGGCATCCGTGCGCTCGTGGCGGATGCCCCGCCAACCCTCGAGGCGACGCTGCGCGAGGCGGACGGCGTGAGCTTTCTCTTTCTGCTGAACCATTCGGAGTCGCATGCCGCCCAGGTGACGCTGCCGTTCGACGGCCACGACCTGCTGACCGGGGCCGACGTGACGGATGCCGTGACCCTCGGCCCGCTCGGTGTTGCTGTCGTGCGCGCCGCGATCAGCCACGAATTGTCAGACAAGCCCTAGGCTTTCGCGCATGACTCGGCGCGAACCATGGGCACGCGGCGACGTCGTCGTGCACCGCAATGTCATCGAAGCCGATCCAGGACACCACGAGCGTCACGCGGGCTACGCGCACACGGCCCGCGTGATCACCGATAAGGACGACCTCGTTGTCGTGTACCAGCCGCCGAAGACCCCGCATCGCGAGCGCAACGGCGAGCGTGGCGGCCCACGCGGACGCAACATGGCGCGTGGCGGCTGGGACGGCACTCACTCCGAACGCGAGTGGGAGGGCGATGGCGTGGTCTTCGTTCATCGTCGGCCGCGACCGTGGTCGGTGTGGCGCTGGGTGGATGGCGCAGGCAGGTGGTCGTCCCACTTCTACGTGAACTTCGAACGGCCGTGGACGCGTACCCGCTTGGGCTTCGACACCGAAGACTGGGTGCTCGATCTCGTGGTGACAGGCGACGACCGCGCCGTGACGGTGAAGGATGCCGACGAGCTCGAGTGGTGCGTCGCCGCAGGCACGATCTCCAACGAGCAGGCCGAGCTGACCAGGAGGGCCGCCGAGGAGATGACGGTGGTGGCAGCTGAGAACGGGTGGCCGTTCTCGGCCGACTGGTCGCTGTGGCTTCCGGATGCTCGATGGCAGGCGGCGCCGCTCCCCGACGACTGGGCCGAGCTGGAGACGCTGTGAGCGAGCCGATTCGTCGTGCGCACGTGAAGAACCTGCTGCCGCGCAATCAGTTCCTCGTCGTCGAGGAGGTGCCGGCATCCGCTCTGCGCGGCGGGCGATGGGTCGACGGCGAGCTGGGACTCACGGAAGAGTGGCTGGTCTTCGCGTCGGGAGACCCGCACGACGCACCGGATTTTCTGCTGCTCGACGCGGAGGTCGAGGCCGAGATGGTGGATAGCGCGGGCACGGGCATCCTCACCGTGACCATCGCGCGGAGCGTGCACCGGTACCGAGCGGATGCCTCGGCCCTTCAGCCGCTCGTGGAGGCGCTCACTCGCTTACGGTCCGAGCCGCCGAGCAGCACGCGCGTGTGGCGCGGGGATGCCGGCGACATCTCGGCCCTCTGAGCGAGCCCCCGGCCCCAAACTCCCCGGCCCCCAGCCCCCCAGCTCCCTGAGCGAGCGCCGGCGAGTCGAAGGGCGCCGCGCCGCGCTTTCGATGACCCTTCGACTCGCTGCGCTCGCTCAGGGAACTGAGGCGGCCGGGAGGCACGCGGGGGACGAGTACGGTCGAGTGGTGACGGAACGACCGGGGAGCGACACCAGCGGCGACTCCCGGTTTGCGGCGCTCGTCGTCGCCGGCCTGATCTGTCAGGAGGTCGGCGCGTCGATCGCGGTGCTGCTGTTTCCGCAGGTCGGAGCGCTCGGCATGGTCTTTCTGCGCGTGCTGTTCTCTGCCGCGATTCTGCTTCCGATCGCACGGCCGTCATTGAGGGGCATCCGCGGAACGGCGTGGCTCACGGTGATCGGCTTCGGCCTCGTGCTCGCGCTGATGAACGGGCTCTTCTATCTGTCGCTGGATCGCATCCCGCTCGGGGCGGCCGTGACCATCGAGGTGCTCGGTCCACTCGTGCTCTCGGTCGTCGCCGCCCAGCGGGCGATCGCCTGGTTGTGGGCCGGGCTTGCGGCCATCGGGGTCGCGCTGCTCGGCGAGGGTAGCTTCGGCGCTCTCGATCTCGTGGGCGTGGCTCTCGCAGCGGGTGCGGGAATCGCGTGGGCGTTCTACATCCTGCTGTCGCGCCAGACCGGACGCCGCTTCGCCAGGTTCGACGGACTCGCGATCGCGATGGCGATCGGCGCTGTCGCGTCTGCGCCGTCCGGCATCGCATCGGCGGGCGGTGCGCTGCTTCGTCCGGAGGTGCTGCTGCTCGGCGCGGCGGTCGCGCTGCTCTCCTCGACCGTGCCGTACGGGCTGGAGTTGCTCGCGTTGCGGCGCCTGCACCCGTCGGCGTTCGCGATCCTGCTCAGTCTCGCGCCAGCCATCGCCGCGCTCGCCGGACTCGTGCTGCTACGGCAGACGTTCGACTGGGTCGGGGCGATCGCTGTCGTGCTCGTCATCTCGGCGAGCATCGGCGCGGTGTGGTCGGCACGGGCGCACGAGCCGGCGCCGGAGTCGCCCGACGAGGTGGCGTGACGAGCCCGCGACATCCCCGCACTAGCGCCGTGGGCTCGAACGCGCCCAGGCCTTCAGCCGCAGGTACTCCTCGTCGACGTGCTTCACGACGGCCGGGGCGGTGCCAACCCGGTTGCCGAGATTGAGAGCCGTGATGCGGGTGCTGCGGGGCCGGCCCAAGGCATCCGTCCATTCGAGCGACGGTCGATTGGTGACCTTCTGGATGCTCGCCCGCGGCACGCTCGTCGTGACGAGCAGTCCGTGCACGATGGCGGCATCCGCAGTGAGTTCGACAGCGAGCGACTGCCCGCGCACGGCCACGACCAGCCCATACGCCACCAGCAGCACACCGATCACCGCCATCAGCCAGACGAGAGTTGAGCCGAACCCGACGATGAACCCGAGCACCATGAGGAACGCACCGATCACGGCGACGAACAGTCCGCCGACGAGGTAACCGCGACGCGTCACGGGCAGGGGGCGCAGCACGTCATCGTGCGGAACGGACTCGGGCACACGTGAACCCTACCCGGGCGGCCGAGCGTTCCCCGACGCGTCGTCCATTCGCCCAGTACGGGCGAACTGCCGCGGCAGACGGATGCCGGCCACCAGTCCCCGACTAGCCTCGCGATCACATTGACCCGGCTGGTCACGGCCGCCGATCGGCATCCGCTGTGCGGGCGATCTGTGGCCGAGAATCCGCGACGAGGAGCGAACCGATGCAGATCGTGCGACCGCTGTCCGGACTCACTCCGCACAACCTCGTGCGCGAGCTGCTCGCCGGCGTCACCTTGATCGCGATCGCCGTTCCGCTGAACATCGGGTATGCGCAGATCGCCGGGCTGCCGCCGACCGCCGGGCTCTACGCGCTCATCGTGCCGGCCGCGATCTACGCGCTCACCGTGTCGTCGCGCCAGCTGGTCGCGTCGCCGGATGCCGCGGCCGCCGCACTCGTGGCATCCTCGGTCGGCGGGCTCGCCGCGGCGGGCAGCCAGAGTTATCTCACGATGGCGCTCGCGCAGGCGATCATCTGCGGCATCCTCTTCCTGTTGACGGCGGTGTTCCGACTGGGATTCCTCGCGAACTTCTTGTCGAAGCCGATCCTGGTCGGGTTCGTCGGGGGCTTGGCGCTAGACATCCTGGTCAGCCAGATCGCCAAGATGCTCGGCGTCAAGATCGACTCGGGCGCCGAGTTCGCGGACAAGGTCGGCGACCTGTTCGGGCACATCACCACGCTGAACTGGTGGTCCGTGCTGATCTCGGTGATCGCCGTCGTCGTGCTGATGGTCGGCAGGCGCATAGCGCGCATCGTGCCGTGGGCACTCATCGTTCTCGTGCTCGCGACGGTGGTGGTCGTGGTGACGCACCTCGACGCGTCGGGCGTGGCCGTGCTCGGCAAGGTGGATGCCGGCCCCCCTCAACTCACCTGGCCGATCCTGCCGTGGACGACGTGGCTCAACCTGGTGCCGTCGGCCATCGCGCTGCTCTTGGTCACCATGTCCGAGGGTCTGCTCGTGGCCCGCAGCTACGGCGAGAAGCGCGGTTACGGCACGCAGCCGAACCAGGATCTGTTCGCCTTCGGCGTCGCGAACGTCGCAGCCGGTGCTACCGGAGGCTTCGTCGTCGGCTCGTCCACATCACGCACCGCTGCCATGGACCAGGCCGGATCGCGCACCCAGCTTCCGTCGATCGTCACCGCCGTCGGCACGCTGCTGCTCGTGCTGTTCGGCACCGCACTGCTGGAGAAGATCCCTTCGCCGGCGATCGGCGCGATCGTGGGCGTCGCGGTGCTGCCGCTGTTGGGCATCCGTGATTTCGCACGGCTCTGGAAGCAGGACAAGGTCGAGTTCATCATCGGCGTCGTCTGCTTTCTCGTCACGCTCTTCGTCGGCGCGATCGCGGGCATCGTCGTCTCGTTCGTGCTCGCGCTCATCAACCTCGCGAGCCGCGCATCCAAGCCCGCGATCGACGTGCTGGCCGCCGACGACAACCCGCATCACTCGCTGCTGGATGCCGCTCCCAGCGGCGACGAAACCGCCCCGGGTGTGGTCGTGATCCGGCTCGCTGCACCGCTGTTCTTCGCCAACGGAACCGTGTTTGCAGATGCCGTCAAGCGGGCGGTGCGTGCGGGCGCGCATCCGCCGGTGACCCACGTCGTGCTCGACATGGAATCCGTGACGGATGTCGACGTGACAGCAGCCGAGACCTTCGAGGCTCTCAAAGGCTGGCTGCACGACAACCACGTGACGCTCGGCTTCAGCCGTGCCAGACTGCCGCTGGTGAACCGGATGCGCCAGCTCGGCTTCGTCGACGACGAGACGTTCTACGACACGAACCGCGCCGCGCTCGCGACACTCACCGGCTCATAGACGTCTGGAGAAGGAGTACGCATGTCCGCTCGATTCGTGTACTGGATGAACGTCTCGCTGGACCTCTTCATCGAGAGGAAGGCGAAGGAGCACAGCGACCTCGGTGGTCCCGAGTGGGTGCGAATCGACGAGCAGCTGCATCGCGAGTTCAACGCACGCGCACGCGCGATGTCGATGCTGGTCGAGGGCCGCATCGTCTACGAGATGATGGATCCGTTCTGGCCGGATGCCCGCGGCGACGCATCCCTCCCCGACTACCTTCGCGAGTACGGCGAGATCTGGACGGACATCCCCAAGGTGCTCGTCTCGCGCACCCGCACCACGGCAGAGCACAACACGCGCATCGTCGGTGGAGACGACGCGATCGCGCAGCTCGCCGAGTTGCGGAGGGATTCTGAGGGTGACATCGGGGTGGGCGGTGCGAACCTCGCGACGCAGCTGTTGGCTGCCGGGCTGCTCGACGAGTTGCTTCTCTTCACTCATCCCGCTCTTCTCGGCGCGGGTCGGCCGCCGTTCGACTCGCTCGAGCGCCACGGAGTCGACGAGCCGCTGTTGCTCGACCTGCTCGAGCACAAGGCGTTCGACAACGGCGTGACGATGCACCGTAACGCCGT
>DASZMW010000021.1:0-2267 GCA_035551735.1 Humibacter sp.
AGTCTCGAAGGTGATCGCCGACCGCAGCTGAAATCGATCGGCGACGTACTGCAGATACCGCAGGATCTCGGGCTGACTGGCATACCGCTCGGTCCAGTTCCAGTCCTGCTCGAGTTCAGGGGAGAACGAGAAGGAGTAGTCCAGGCTCTCCACGTCGCAGCGGGCGCCGGGATAGCGATTCCAGTACCAGGTGCCGCCCACGTCGTCACCAGCCTCGAAGCACCGCACCGTGAGGCCATCACCGCGGAGTCGGTGGATGGCGTAGAGACCAGCGATTCCCGCCCCGACTACGACGACATCCACGTCTGGCTGATTCACTTCGTCTGCTTCCGACAAAAAGTGCGCCTGATCTTCACGAGGAGATCGCTGGTCAGGTCGGGCGCGACGGCGATCATCGGGGGCCGGAGCGGCAGCGACACGAATGCGCTGACCGTCGTGCCGTGCGGTACACCTCGGCCATCGTGGTGACGACCGTGACCGGCGTGCAGACCTGAGCCATCACGTCGAAGAAATTCTGTGCGGCCGGCTCCAACGGCTGGGTGTCCACGGTGCTCCCCTCCCAGGCAAACCGTTCTGTGCCCAATCCTTACAATCATCTAGAGTCTAGCTGTCAGCGTGACCGAGACAGGAGTCTTCGATGGACTTACCTCCGCCAGCTCGGGTGCGAGCCCGTCATCGACTGCTGCACCGGGAACATTCGCGACGAGGCCCGGACGTGGGCGACTGACGGCGTGCATGTTCTGATCGACACCGTTCACATCGACGGGGTGCCGGACGCCGGCGAGTTGCTCCGGCCGGGGGAGTCGTCGTCGGCGTCGTGACGCTCGCCGCCGCGCAGCCGTATCGCGACGAGGAGCTGCGTCCCGATGGCGGCCGGTTCGTCGCGGCGACGGTGAAACGGGACGAGGCCCACGACGACATGATCGCGCTCGCCATGTCGCCCGTCGATGGCAGGATCGGACCGCCGGTGCTAGAGGCCATCTCGTTCGAGGACGCGGCACAGGCCCTCGCGCGGATTGAGTTCGGGCACGTCCGCGGCAGGATCGTCGTGGCGATCGGCGCGGGGGACTAGGCGATGGACTTCGAACTCGATTCCGCTCAACACCGCTGGCTCGCGGAGATCCGCGAGTTCCTGCGCGAGACGGTGACCGACGAGTTGCTGGTCGAGCGCGCGCGCTACGGATCGGAGCAGCCGGGTCCCGCGACGATCGAGTTCCGGCGCCTCATGGGCGAACGCGGCTGGTTCGGCCTGAGCTGGCCAAAGCAGTACGGCGGTCTCGAGATGGGGCCGGTGTTCCAGCACATTATGCTCAGCGAGCTCGAGTACTGGCGGGTGCCGACGCTCGACCTCACCGTGACGTCCGTCGCGCCGATGATCATGCGCCATGGCACGGAACGCAACAAGATGGAGTTCCTGCCGCTGATCGCTCGTGGCGAGATGCGGGTAGCGGTCGGGTACTCCGAGCCCGACGCCGGCACCGACCTCGCGAGCCTGCGTACGAGCGCGCGGCTGGACGGTGCCGAGTGGGTCATCAACGGATCGAAGATCTGGAACAGCCTGGCTCAGACCGCGACTCATGAATGGCTATGCGTGCGTACCGATCCCCACGCGTCCAAGCACAAAGGGATCTCCGTCGTCATCGTGCCGATCGACCAGGCCGGGGTGAACGTCCGGCCACTGGTCACGTGGCCGGACCTCACGACGAACGAGACATTCTTCACCGATGTGCGGGTCCCGCAGACCAACCTGATCGGCGAGGTCAACCGTGGCTGGCAGTACATCACCGGCGCGCTCGATCTCGAGCGAGGTGCGCTGACCAACGCCGGGGATCTGCGCCGGGCAGTCGACGAACTCATCGACGTCGCCGGATGCGAAGTGTCACCGGGTCATCGCCCGATCGACGACGATCACGTGCGCCGCGCCATCGCCCGCCTCGACGCGGACGTCGAGGTCGCTGTGTTGATGGGCCTCGAAGCCTCCTCGATGCTTGCCGACGGCGAGATTCCGACGATTACAGTTACCACCGAGAAGATCTTCACCAGCGAGCTGCGACAGCGCATCGCCGACACCGCGACGAGCCTGCTCGGGATGGGCGGCGTCCTGTCACCGGACGACTCGAGTGCTCCCGCGGGCGGCGCGTTCCAGAAGCTGTACCGGGCCGCGCCGCTAATGCGATTCGGTGCGGGAACGAACGAGGTGCTGCGCGACGTGATCGCCCAGCGTGGCTATGCGATGCCACGGCGGGACCGATGAGAGTCGCGAGCAC
>DASZMW010000022.1:0-3746 GCA_035551735.1 Humibacter sp.
GCCGACCGCATCGCAGCACGTGCGATGAATCCTGATCGTCCCGAGCACGTCATCAACAACCAACTCGTCAGCCCAGACGATGCTGGGGGCCTCGTGCGTTCTTTGGACGGGTTGCGACAGACCCGCCCAGCGGCACTGTGGGTGGATGCTCGCGGTTCACTGCGCGCGACAATCGCGGTCATCCAGAAGGCTTGCGCGCACTGATCGCGTTGATGATCACGGCGTACACGCCACGCCACTGCAGATCGACGAAGCCCGCCTCGGCGACGAGGGCTTCCGCGCGTCGTCGGGTGCGCGCCTTCGTTCGCCGCGTGCCGACCTGCGTCGGGGCAAGCAGCCCGGAGAAGATGTCGCACAGAATCAGCCGGCCACCGGGGTCCAGCAGCCGGGCGCACTCGCACAAGCCCGCGTGCTGATCGTGCCAGTGATCGAACGAAGTGCTGGAGACCACCAGATCGAAGCCGCCGGCAAGCGGGACCTTCTCGGCCGTTGCGAGGGCGAAACGGATGCGCGGGTCGGTGATATTGGTGGTTGCAGTAGCCACCATGGCAGGTGCGGCGTCGATGCCAATGAGTTCTACTGCACCTGGCAGCGCGTCAGCGAGCGCACGCAACAGGTATCCGGTACCGCACCCGACATCGAGGATGCGACGGGCATCGGGAGCGACCCGGACCACCAGGTCGCAGACTCGGTCGGAGATCTCGTGGTGCATCCGCCCCCGCCATCCCGCGTCGTAGACACGCGCTCGCTCCTCGAACGCGGCTACGTCGCGATGCGGTGAGGATTCTGGACCGGTCGGCACAGCAGCCACACTACGAGGCGTCAGCCGACGACGCGCCATCGGCTGACTGAACCCGCTGCGGGCGAACCGGTTCAGGGGCGGTAGTCGTCTCGAGGCTGCTCGTAGAGTTTGGCGGCGGATTCATCCGCGTTGCGGCCTCCATTGAGGCCGCCGCCTACCTGCATAACAAACCCTGCGATCCACGACGAGAATCGGCCGAGCGACCGCCAGAGTCGAGCCAACATGTCTTGACCGTACCCTCCGGGCGAGCGTCGCAGTCGATCGAACCGGCGATCAGCGAGACCAATCATGCACCGTCGACTAGCGCCCGCGATAGATCTCCGAGCGGTGTCCGAGGCCGATGGCGATGATCACCAAGGTGTCCTCCCGGATCTCGACAAGCACCCGCCAATCGCCGACGCGGTACCGCCAATAGCCGGTGAGGTCAGCTGTTAGACCCTTTCCGCGTTGCCGTGGGTCCTCCAGCTCGCAGACTTCGTCGAGATAGGACTTGATGCGTCGAAGTACTGCCGCGTCGAGGCGTCGGGCGGCTCTGTCGAACTGCGGCGCGGTCTCAAGTCGCCAGCGACTCACACGCCCAACTCACTCCACAGCTCGCGTGCAGGGCGACTCTCCTTGCCGGAGTCTTCCCACTCGCGCACCACGGAATCGGCCCAGTAGCGCTCTTCTAGATCGTCGAGGTGCTCGTGCAGAGCCTCGCGAACGTAAAACGTCTTGGAGCGGCCCGTGCGTCGAGCCAACTCATCGAGGCGTGACTCATCCTCTGGTGCCAGTCTGATTGAAATCGCCATAACGATCACCTCCTGCGATACAAGTATCGCACTTCAGTGACAGACGCCCGAGGCACTGCAAGCGTGGCGCGACCGGTGGGCAGTACCCCGCACTGAACTACTCCGCCGTGACGACGAGGCCCAGCTCGGCCGGGCTCGCCATGTACGCGTTGCTCGGCACGACGCGCACGGTGTAGCCGAAGGAGCCTGAGCGGTCCAGCGGCACGACGCCCTCGAACGCGACGGTGGCTCCCGTCCCGCCGTCGTGCGGCTCCAACGGCTCGCGGCGCACGTCGAGCAGCGCATCGTCCTCGCCGGTATGCCCGTAGACGACCTCGACGGCGACGTCGTCGGGCGTCAGCTCTCCGAGCACGACGTGCGCGCGCAACCGCAGGCGGTCGCCCACCTGCGGCACGGCATCCACGCCGCCCGACTCGACGTGCACGACGCTCACCTGAGACCACACCGCCTCAACGTGTTCCCTCCACGCCGCGAACTCGCGCGCACCGGCATAGCGTTCCTCCTGCAGCTCGCGCGCCTCGTGGCTGGCCGGAACGTAGAGGTCGTCGACGTACTGGCGCACCATCCGATCGGCGCTGAGCTCGGGCGAGAGCGTCTTCAGCGTGTGGCGCACCTGCTGCATCCAGCGCAGTGGAACTCCGCGGTCGTCCCTGTCGTAGAACCTCGGCGCGATCTGGTGCTCGATGAGGTCGTAGAGGGCGTTCGCTTCAAGAGCGTCGCGTTCTGCGGCATCCCCCGCGGCATCCGCCGTCGGAATCGCCCAGCCGTTCTCGCCGTCGAAGTACTCAGCCCACCAGCCGTCGAGGATCGACAGGTTGAGCGTGCCGTTCAACGCAGCCTTCATGCCGCTCGTGCCGCACGCTTCCAGAGGACGCAACGGGTTGTTCAGCCAGATGTCGCAGCCCGGATACAGCGTCTGCGCCATCGTGATGTCGTAGTCCGGCAGAAAGACGAGCCGCTCGCGCACCTCGGGTCGCGCCGCGAAGTCGACCAGCTCCTGGATGAGCCGCTTGCCGTCGTCGTCGGCCGGATGCGCCTTGCCCGCGATCACCAGCTGCACCGGTCGCTCGGCATCATTCAGGATGCGCGTCAGACGCTCCTTGTCGTGCAGCATGAGCGTGAGCCGCTTGTACGTCGCGACGCGCCGCGCGAAGCCGATCGTGAGCACACCCGGATCGAGGATGTCGCTCACCCAGCCGGGAACGATCGTATCGGGAGAGCTGCGGTGCCATGCGCCCGCGACGCGGGAACGGGCATCCTGAACGAGGTTCTCCCGCATCCTGCCGCGCACGTGCCACAGCCGGTCGTCGCCGAGCTCGGGCGAGAGCCAGTCGGCATGCGTCGTGTCGGCGGTACCCAGGGTGCTCTCGGCGACTTCGAGCAGCAGCGGGTCGGTCCAGGTGGGAGCGTGCACACCGTTGGTGACCGATCCGATCGGTACCTCATCGGGGTCGAATCCCGGCCACAGCCCGGCGAACATATGCCGGGAGACGTTCCCGTGCAGCTTCGAGACCCCGTTCGCGCGTTGAGCGAGCCGCAGGCCCATCACCGCCATGTTGAAGACATCGGGCGTGCCGCCCGCGTAGTCCTCCGCCCCGAGGTGCAGCACATCGTCCACGTCGATGCCTGGCACGAGTTCGTGTTTCTCGAAGTAGCGGCGCACCAGGGATGCCTCGAAACGGTCGATCCCGGCCGCCACCGGGGTGTGGGTGGTGAACACCGTGCCGGCGCGCACCGCTTCCAGCGCGGCGGGGAAGGCGAGACCCTCGCCGATCAGCTCGGCAATGCGTTCGAGGCCCTGGAATCCCGCGTGTCCTTCGTTCGTGTGGAACACGGTCGGCTGCGGTCCGCCGAGCAGCGTTCCTGCAAGGTGCAGAGCGCGCACTCCCCCGATGCCCAGCAGCAGCTCCTGCAGCAGACGGTGTTCGCCTCCTCCGCCGTACAGCCGGTCTGTGACGCCCCGCAGGTCGTCGTCGTTCTCCGGGATGTTCGTGTCGAGCATCAGCAGGCGCACGCGGCCGACGAGCGTGGTCCAGATGCGCGCGCTCAGCGTGCGGCCGTCCGGCAGCGCGAGGGCGATGTGCGCGGCGGTGCGATCGGGGTGCCGCAACACGGACAACGGCATCCCGTCGGGATCGAGCACCGGATAGCTC
>DASZMW010000023.1:0-2876 GCA_035551735.1 Humibacter sp.
GCCGTCGTCTTCTTGAACATTCGCAGCCGGCCGGCCTCCGCCTCGGCAGCATAGTGCGCGTAGCGCTCGCTGAACTCCTTGCCGTACAACTCGTTGAGGTCCTGAACCTCGAGCGGGTCGAACAGGTACCAGTCGTCGTCGTTTTGCACGCGCTTCATGAACTCGTCGCTGATCCATACCGCGGTGTTCGCGGTGCGGGTGCGACGGTACGGGTCGCCGGAGTTCTGGCGCAGGTCGAGGAACTCGGGGAAGTCGAGGTGCCAGTTCTCCATGTAGAAGCACAGCGCGCCGAACTTCTTGCCGCCGCGGCTGACCGCGCGCAGCACGGAGTCGATCGTGTGCATGAACGGGATCGGGCCGGTCGAGGTCGTGTTGTTCGACCGGATCGGCGAGCCCTGCGAACGCAGCTTGGTGACCGACAGCCCGATGCCGCCGGTGCCCTTGGTGATCCACATCACGTCGCGCACGCTCTTGGCGATGTGCTCGATGTCGTCGTGCATCTCCATGACGAAGCAGTTGGAGAGTTGAGGGAACTTCGTGCCCGCGTTCACCAACGTGGAGCCGGCCGCGAGGTAGTCGAGACGCGACATGGTCTCGTAGAACTCGATGGCGATGCCGGTCGGGTCGGCCTCGTTCAGGGACAGGCCCATGGCGATCCGCATCCAGAAGTACTGCGGCACTTCGAGCGGCTCGCCGTTACGTGCCTTGATGCCGTACCGGTTGTTGAGAGTGACGAGGCCGATGTACTTGAGCAGGCCGTCGTGCGTCGGCTCGAGCACGGATGCCAGCCGGTCGAGGTCGAAGAGATCGGGAAAACGGGGGTCGAGAAGTTCTTCTGCAACGCCGCGCTCGACGTAGCCGCGGAAGCCGTCGTGGTGCAGTCGCTTGAGTTCTTCCGCCGACTCGTAGTCGCCGAGAACGCGCTTGTAGATGGTCTTGAGCAGCAGGCGAGCGGCCACGGTGTCGAACGCGGGATCGTCTTTCACGTTCTGCAGCGCGACCTGGATGACCGCCTCGTCGAGCTGCTGCGTGGTGATGCCGTCGAACAGGGTCAGTTCGAGCTCGCTCGCGATCTGCGTCACCCAGGTGATGTTCTCGTCGAGCCCCTCTGAGGCCTTCTCGATCGCCAGGTTGATCTTGTTCGCGTCGTACGGCTCACGCTCACCGTTGCGCTTCACGACTGTGATGGTCACTTCGCCTCTTCCTCACTTCCGCCGGTGGCGGCATCCGACGCCCGGCCTCTCAGCGGGGTCGCCAAGCATTCCGGCCCGAATGACCCTGGCCGGATGCCTCGTCTCCCCGTAATCCCACGTCGCCGTGAGTCGTCTCCCGCATCATCCGACAGGCCCCCGACACTCGTGCAGACACTGTCGAAACGCTCTGCCAGCTTCAGGAAGGCCCCCGACTCAACCGGCGTGAGATCACTATATAGCGGGGTGCGCGCCAGCGGTTAACCCCAGATGTAGTGGGCGTGTCGTCCACAGAATGTGGAAAACTTCGCCGAGTTATCCCCAGTTTGCACAGGGTCGGTGGTAAGGGAACCGGTCGCGCCGGACCCCGGATCGGCATGGTGCAGGCCATAGAATCGAGCGCTAGTGAGCGCCTATAGAGACCTGATGAAGACGCCCGGAGTCGGGCGGATCATCGCCGCGCAACTGACCGCGAGATTCCCCAGCGGGATGCTCTCACTCGCCCTGCTCACGCACGTCGAGCACGTGCACCACACGTACGGTGCTGCCGGGCTCGTTCTGGCGGCGGCGAGCGTCGGCCAGGGCGTCGCCGGCCCCCTCACCAGTCGCCTGATGGGCCGAGTCGGCATGCGTCCCGTGCTGACCGTGACCACAGTGGTGTGCGCGGCATCCGTGGTGCTGATCGCGTTGGTGATCATGCCGATCCCGCTCACGATGGTCGCCGCCCTGGTCGGCGGACTCGCGACACCCCCTGTTCAACCTGCCGTGCGCACGATCTACCCCAAGCTGGTCAACTCGCGTCTACTCACGCCGCTGTTCTCCCTCGATGCCTCGGCACAGGAGATCATCTGGATCGCCGGCCCCGTGGTCATCACGTTCATCGCCACCCAGATCTCCACCACGATCGGGCTGCTGGTCTGCGCGGCAGTCATGCTCGGCGGCGGCGCGTGGTTCATCGTGTCGCCCGAGCTCGGACGCGTGCGCATCCCACGCAGCAGACGCAGGTTCGGCGTCGTACTGCGTCGCCCGACCGTGCTTCTGGCGACGATCGTCGGCTTCCTGCTCGTCGGTTCGTGCGCGGCGATCGAGGCGGGTGTCATCGCCAACTTCGGCGCACAAGGGCCGGAGGCCGGCATCGTGCTCGCCATCTGGTCGCTCGGATCGCTCGCCGGGGGCTTTGCGCTCGGCTCGTTGCCGATCGGCCCGTGGGCGCTGGCACGGCGCATGTTGATCGTCTTCGTCGGCATCGTGCTCGCGAGCCTGTGGATCACGAACGTCTGGTGGCTCGCCGCCCTGCTCGTGATCGCAGGCGCCGGCATCGCTCCGGCGTTGGCCGTGATCTTCGCGATCGTCTCGTCGAGCGTGAAATTCTCCGACACCGCTGAGGCATACGGCTGGGTCGGCACGGGGCAGCTCATCGGCGCCGCCCTCGGCAGCGCCGTTGCCGGATTCCTGATCGACCGCTACTCGGCGGTCGGTGCCTTCTGGGTCGCGGCGGTGATGGCCGCGCTCGGCGCGCTCGTGCCGCTGATCGGCAAGCGCTGGCATCCCGATCTGCGCGGGCGCGACGCGAGCCCCATCCCCGACACCGTGCCGGTCCCCGTCCAGCCCTCCTGATCTTTTTTCTCGTTGAGGGCAGCAAAAGCACCTAATCACGCCGATGCCGGGCGCATTAGCCACCCGTCA
>DASZMW010000024.1:0-2905 GCA_035551735.1 Humibacter sp.
CCTCGTCGAGGACGGCGTCGGCGAGCCACCCATCGTCGGCCTGTTCTACCCCGTTAGATCCGAGACGGTCGACGAACCACCGAAATCCGACCGTGAGCGACACCATCGTTGCGTCATCGAATCGAGGTTGTTGAAGGAGTACTGCGTCCTCGAGATGGGCACGCAGCCTCAGGCGGCTGCTGGCGGGCAACGTCTCCAGCAGCCCGACCAGCGGCGATCCGCTCTGGACGTCGTCGCCGAGCATGCTCGCGCGCTTTGCCGGCGTGGGGACGTATCCGTATGCCAGCTCCAGCTCGTGCTGCACGTGATCGGCACGAAAAGGTGCCCGCCTGCTTTGCCAGTCACCTCCCGTCGACGACTTCGGTTGGCTCTCAGAATTGTTGATCATCGTCACCCACGGCTCGCCGACGACGGCGGGCCGGGAGCCCAGCCGACGAATCACGTATCTGTCTGAGATGCCGGATGCCTCTTCGCCGCGAGTTGTTCCGTAGTCGGAGAATCGATCGCAGTCTCCCGAACCGGGGTCGTCATCCGAGTCGAGATCGAGATGCGGGGGGAAGTCTTGGTCGTATGGATCGCACCCGATCGAGAGGTGGAGAGCCGAGTGCAACCAGGAGGACGGAGCGTCCTGTGGCAGGTCGAACGTGCGTGAGAATGTCGGATCGCCAGGATCGGTTACGTGCACCCGCGTCATGCGATCAAGAGGTCGGTCTGCCCAGAAGTCGTCGAACATGGGGCGACGCTAGCGATCGGGAATGTGCCTTGTCGGCGACGCGATCGTCGAAGTGCATAAGTTCGGTGGAACGGACCTGTGGAGGGAGACATTTCGGCCGCATGCGCTGCGCGATCGAATCCCATGCTCCGCGAGCGGAGCAACGTATTCAGGCGCCGCCGAGCGGATGCAAAGGAATCCCGACCCGGACCGCCGCATCGGCGAGCTCGCGGTCGAACGTAAGCATGCTCGTGACGAGATCACCCAACTGCTGCGCTGCAGCGAGATGGAGGGCGTCGAAGCTCCGCAGACCGCTGTGGAGCTGGATCGCGCGATCGAGGGTGTCATCGTCGAGAGTGACGAGAGCCACACTGTCGATGAGTTCCCGTGCTGCTTCGGATGCGATTGAACGGTGGTCGACGACTGCGTGGAGTTCGAGCGCCAGCAGTCGCGATGAGATCATCTCCTCATCGTGTGCGAACAGCGCGCGGACTCGTTCGGTATCTTCCTCGTCGATGAGGGCTTTCACCGCCGCCGACGTATCAAGGTAGATCACAGGCGGTCCGCACGAACCTCGTCCAGGATCTCGCGCGACGATCGCGCCGCCTTCACCGGCGGCGCCGACAGTCTTCCCGAACGGTTCGGCGGTGTCACCCGCCCGGTTGCCACAAGCTCGTCCCAGTGGGATATCGCAGGCGGCACGATCTCTGCGACCGGCCTGTCGCGGTCGGTGACGATGAGCCGCTCTCCGCGTGCGACGCGCGCAAGCACTCGTGCCGTCTGCTGATTCAGTTCGGTCTTTGTCACGCGTCCCATGCAGTGAGTCTACGCGCTTCTAGTAGAAGTACTAGTTTCACCCCCAGCTCTCTGAGCGAGCAAAGCGAGTCGAAGGGTCGAGCCCTTCCCCCTCGTTACTCCACGACGGCAGTAGGGCGCGTCACCGACGTCACGCACTCGGTGACGGATGCCTTCGGCCGCCCGGCCACGACCGCAACGGCGATCGTCGCGAACGCGAGCAGAAGCAGTACCGGGCCGACGAGGTCGAGGCCCGAGCTGATCCCGAGCTCAGTGGCCAGCACGCCGAGTCCGACCGACGTCACCACCTGTCCGATGTACGCGAACAGGTAGACCATCGAGAGCGTGCCCGCCCTGTGGTGAGGGGCTGCGTTCGCGGCGATCAGGCCGAGTCCACCGAGGAACAGAAGGCCGCTCGCGCCGCCGAAGATCAGCGACGCCGCAATGAAGAGCGGGAGCGACGAGGCGTAGGCACTGCCGACGAGGGCGATGACCGCCAGCCCTCCGAGCACGCCGCCCACGATGGTCGAGGTGCGTGGAGGCATCCGTCGAAGACTGATCGACACCACGCCGCTCACTGCGGAGCCGATGGCCAGAACGATTCCGGCGGTCAGGGCGTTGTCGGTGTGCAGCACGTCCTTCACGATCTGGGCGCCGAGCGAGATGAACACCGAGCCGACGGCGAAGCTGAGCGTGATCGCGAGTGCCGCGGTGGCCAGGATGCCCCGAATCGCCCGCGGCACGCGGATGGGCCGCGGCCGCCACGCCGGCAGGCTGGTGTCGCGCACATGGCGCGGCAGGAAGACCGCGGCGGCCGCGACCAGAACGACGACGCCGAGCAGCACCCAGAACGTCAGCGCTCGCGGCTCGGGACCGTACTGCACGAGTGCGCCTCCGACGACCGTGGCGAGTGTCAGACCGATGGCGATCGCGACGGTGTTGACCGTGCTCGCCCGCTTGCCGGTGCTATCGAGTTCGACGAGTGCTGCACCGGCCGGGCTGAGCGAAAGGCCGACACCGAGCCCCTGGAACACCCGGCCGACGAAGAGCCACTCCACGTTCGGCGCGAGGGCGAAGACGAGCACGCCGATGAAGATCGACGCCAGCCCGAGCAGAATCGCCGTACGGCGCCCGATGTGGTCCGACAGATCGCCGAAGAGCAGAAGCACAATGATCAGCACGAGCGGGTACACAGCGAAGACGGAGGTGGTCACCGCGGGAGGCAGGCTCCAGATTCGCTCGTAGAGCGGGTACACCATGGCGGGGGAGCCGCTCGCCCAGAGTGCGACGACGATCACGGCGCCGGCCGTCCAGAATGCGAGTGGCGCACGACGACGCGCTGACGAGGTGTCCGTGCCGAGTTCTTGTTCTACCGCCGTCATGCGCTCGCCCTTTCAC
>DASZMW010000025.1:0-11923 GCA_035551735.1 Humibacter sp.
GAGGGCATCCAGGTGCAGTCGGGCGACCTTCTCGTCGAGCACCTTGGGCAGCGTATAGACCCCCAGGGGGTATTCCGCGAGGTTGGTGTGCAGTTCCATCTGACCGAGCACCTGGTTGGTGAACGAGTTGCTCATAACGAACGACGGATGCCCGGTCGCATTGCCCAGGTTCATCAGGCGTCCCTCGCTCAGCACGAGCACGCTTCGGCCGTTCGGCAGCCGCCACTCATGCACCTGCGGCTTGATCTCCACGCGCTGCGCGCCCTCGAGCGACTCGAGTGAAGCCATGTCGATCTCGTTGTCGAAGTGCCCGACGTTGGCGACGATCGCGAGGTGCTTCAGGCCGAGCAGGTGCTCCAGCCGCACGACGTCCTTATTGCCGGTTCCCGTGACGAGGATGTCCACCTCGCCGATCACCGACTCCAATCGCGACACCTGGAATCCGTCCATCGCAGCCTGCAGCGCGTTGATCGGGTCGACCTCGCTCACGATCACCCGAGCGCCCTGCCCGCGCAGCGCCTCCGCCGCACCCTTGCCGACGTCCCCGTAGCCGGCGACGAACGCCACCTTGCCGCCGATCAGCACGTCGGTCGCCCGGTTGAGGCCGTCGACGAGCGAATGCCGGATGCCGTACTTGTTGTCGAACTTCGACTTGGTCACCGAGTCGTTCACGTTGATCGCGGTGAAGCGGAGCTTTCCGTCGCGCTCCAGCTCGTACAGCCGGTGCGCACCGGTCGTGGTCTCCTCCGTGACGCCGACGATGCCGTCAGCCACGCGCGTCCAGCGGTCGGACGACTCGGCGAGCGAGGCGCGAAGCACGTCAAGGATGACGCGATACTCGTGCGAGTCGCCGGGTGCGGCATCCGGAACCCGGCCTTCGCGCTCGAACTGAGCGCCGAGGTGCACGAGCAGCGTGGCGTCGCCGCCGTCGTCGAGGATGAGGTTCGGTCCGGTGAAGTCGCCGCCCGAGGCGCTCGCTTCGGCACTCCAGTCGAAGATGCGCGACGCGCACCACCAATACTCCTCGAGCGTCTCCCCCTTCCACGCGAACACCGGAACGCCCTCCGGGTTCTCCGGGGTTCCGTGCGGGCCGACGACGACGGCGGCCGCGGCCTCGTCCTGCGTCGAGAAGATGTTGCAGCTCGCCCAGCGCACCTGCGCGCCGAGTGCCACGAGGGTCTCGATGAGCACGGCGGTCTGCACCGTCATGTGCAGGGAACCAGCAATGCGCGCTCCAGCCAGCGGCTGGGCCTCGCCGAACTCGGCACGAAGCGACATCAGCCCGGGCATCTCGTGCTCGGCGAGCCGCAGCTGGTGGCGGCCCGAGGCGGCGAGCGCAAGGTCGCGCACCCGGAACTCGAAGCGAGATGCGTCGGCTTGACTCGCGCCGACCGGCGCGGTGGAAAGTGAGCTCATGGGGTCCATTGTCTCAGGCTCGGCGTCGCGCACCAGTGCCGATTCCGCCGCGGATCCCGATCGGTCAGCGAGTGTGACGGCGGCGCGCGACCGCCCTGGCGGTCCACGCGAGTGCGCCCGCCAGCAGCAGGCTCGCCGCGAGGCCGAGCGGCAGCCAGGTATCCGATCCGGTCGAGGCCAGATCCGTGGGGTCCGACGCGCTACCAGGGACTGCGCCTGCTCCGCCGCCGGAGGCTGCGCCTGCAGCGCCCGTGACGGTCAGGGGCGCCGATCCGCTCACACCGGATGCCCCGCTGACGACGATCGTGTGCGCTCCGGCCGGCGCCGAAGTGGGCACCGTCACGGTGGCATCCAGCGCGCCGGTGCCAGTTGCCGTGATCGTCTTCAACGTCGTCGGCGTCGAGTGCAGCGTGATCGTCACGGCCTCGCCGGGAGCGAACCCGTGCGCCTTCACGTGCAGCGAGTCGCCGGGTGCGACGGAACTCGCGTCTAGCTCGACATTCGCCGCGGGCAGCGGGTCGGATGTCTTCGGCAACGCGAACGACGTCGCCCTGTCCTTCTGCAGACCTTCCGGCTGATCCTTGCCCGCAGTGTCGTCGCCGTAGAAGGCGGTCGTGCCGTTGTCTGTGACGAGACGCACCGTCGCACCTGGCGCATCCAGGTTCGGGACCGAGAGGATCGTCTCCCACGAGCCGACCTCCTGACCTGCCACGCCGGTTCCGCTGCCTGACGCGGTCGAGGCATCCGTCGTGGTCGGCAGCGTGCGCACCAGCACCGGTGCACTGGTGGGCAGGCCGTTCCAGCGGTAGAGAGCCCAGCCCAGGCTCTGATCGGCGTCGTCTGGCACACCGGCCGTGATCAGGTACTGACCCTGATCGTTCTTGCGGAGTTCGCGGATCGTGCGTCCGCCGAGGTCGAGCAGGATCGGCGCGCCGAATTTCGCCGTGCCAGCCTTGGCGTCGATCAGACCGGGCAGGTTCAGAATCGGGACGATCACGGCCTTGCCGCCCACGCTCGGCGCACGGAAGCCGACGTAGCCCACCGAGCCATCGCCGGGCGCGGTCTCGAAGCCCTCCACGTTGCATGACGCTTCGTTGTCCGGCAGCACGCCGGCGGCGCAGACCGAGGCGAGGCCGAGCGGGTTGCCGTTCGCGACATCCCAGGCCACGAGGTCTTCCTTGAGGCCCTGGTACTTGCCGCCGTAGCTGAGTTCGGTGGCGGCGCCGGTGCCTGTGACCTTCGTGGTGAACAGGATGTCGCGGTCGGGGTCGGCCGCACCGGTCTTCTTGTTGCTGCCCGAGCCGACCCAGTAGATCGTGTCGCCGACGCGGGCGGATGCCTCGAGGTCGCCCTCCCCGCCGAAGCCGCCGACCGTGTTGAAGTTCCACGTCTTCACGGGGCGACCGGTCGACGTCTCGTCGTAGAGGCGCAGCGTGTTGGTCTCGTCGTCTGCCACGATCGCGTAGCCGTCGCCGACGTCGATCGCGCTGGAGGCATCCGCTGCACCGAGCAGGTAGCTGCTGCCTGGCAGTGCGGTGGCCTCGCCGGACTGGCCGACCCTGATCGTCGTCGTGCCGGCGACCGCACCGTTGCGGGTCGCGGTGACGACGACCGAGCTGTAGCCGATCGCTGCGCCGGGAGCGACGTGCACCACGTACGAGCCCGGCGCCGATCCTGCTGTCACGCTTGCTGCCGACGCAGCGCCCGGAGAGGTGACGGATGCCGTCACAGACACGCCCGAAACATCCCCGTCACTCGCGGACACCGTGACCGGAACCGTCGTCGGCTCGCTCGCGTCGCCGAGCGCCAGGCCAAGTCCGCTCTGCAAGGGCGTCACGGTGAGCGTGGTGGTCGGGGTTCCGCCGGATGTCTTCGGCGCCCAGTTCAGCGGCGCAATGGTCACGCCGTGGAACGCCCGCCCGTCGGTGGCTGTCGCTGCCACCCGATCGAGAGTGATGTCGGGAGCACTTGCTGCCGACGCGGAGTCGACGAGCTGCACCACGTGGTTGTTCGCCGTCACGGAATCGATCGTGTAAAGCACGACGGAACCGTCGGCTTGCACGCGACCGGCGAGTGCCTCGGTCGCCGGTTTGCCGATGGCCGCGGGATCGGGCGAGACGATCAGGCCTTCGTAGGTCCAGGTGCCGCCGACGAGCGCGTACTTGGCGATGCCGCTCTTCTCGATCACCACGTAGGCGACGTCGGGGCCGGGCACCGAGGCATCCGCGTCGAGCAGCACGAAGCCGTTCGGGGTCGCCTTCGGGAAGTCCGCGTTCGTGTCCGCGAGCGGAGTCACCGTGGTGCCGATAGCCGCTGTCGGAAGTGTGCTGCTGACGCGCGAGAGACCCAGCGTGGCCGTCTTGTCGCTCGTGACGTAGAGACCGCCGTCGGCGATGCCGACCGTTCGAACGTTCTTGTCCTTGTCCGTGACGGGGACAGGTGAATCACTCGTGGTCGGGGTCACGAGCTGCACGCCGGCCGATGCGTCGTTGCCGGCTGCATAGAACGAGGTTCCGTCTGGCGTCGCGACCGAGCGGATGCCGCCGCTCATCGCCGCGCCCAGCCCTATGGTGCTCACCGTGCCGGAGTCATCGATCCAGCCGACGCGCCGCGGCACCGTCGGGTCATCCTTCGGGTCGGCACCCGACGACGGGTCGGCCGCGATCTGGAAGCCGCCGAGCGTCACGCCGGATTCGTCGGCGGCGGTGCTGATGAAGCCGCCCGCGTTCGAGGAGCCCGACATGGTGAACGCATCCGAACCGGTTGATGAGAAGGTCACTGCCGGCGCCGTCGAGTCGCCGGTGTCGGCCGTGTACGTGCCGAGCGACAGCGCGTCGGGCCCATCAGCGTCGGATGCCGTCTGGCTGACGACGATCGTGTCGCTCGGAGCGGATGCGTCGGCGTGAGCTGGCACGGTCGCCCCGAGACCCGCCGTGGCCAGCACCGCGAACACGCCGAGCGCGGCGAACGGAGCAACGCGCCTGCGCGTTGTGCCTCCGCCGCCCCGATCGGCGTCCGTTGGAGCGGGACGGTGGGCTGAAGGCAGGCGTGCGGCGGCCATGGAGACTCCTCGGGTCGGATCAGCCGAGAAGCTACGGTCCGCACGTGAACGAACGGTGACGCGCAGGCGAACGCGAGAGCATCCCAATGTCGTGCCGACGCGAGGCAGACAGGATCGTTCGGGCGTGCTGAGGCGCCGCGTGTGCGACGGCCCTCAGCTCAGGTCGAGCGTTCCGCCGAGTCCCTGCGGCTCGCCGATCACCTGGTGGCGAACCACCTGCCAGCCCTGCGGCGCTGAGAGCCGTTCGGCATGGATCGCGCAGAGGTCGTAGGTGTGCGGCTCGTGCGCGATGGAGAGCGGTCCGAGCACGACCATCGAGTCCCCGTAGTCGTACGTGAGAGTGGCAACGGCTTCTCGGGAGCACGCGACTTTGGAGCACGATCTGGCCATCATCAGGGCACCAGATTACTCGGCCGCGGCGCCCCAGCCGAGTCGGCCGCGCCGCCGTAGGATGGGCGACATGCCCCGATCCCGGCCCGTGCGTTACGCCGACCCCGTACGCCGTTCGGACCGGCATGGTCGAGGCGCACGCGGACCGATCACCGGCCCGCATCTTCCGCTGCTGCAGGACCGCATCGACGTGTTCGAGATGACCGTCGCAGCGACCGCCGACTTTCTCAAGGGCGTGTGGCCGGAGCAGCTTTCTGACATGCGCGTGCAGATCGCAGCCGCTCCGTCGTCCGCGCTCGGTTTCGACGAGGTCGAGCGCTGGGGCGTCGACCCTGCCAACAAGGCGATCATCCTGTACCGCGTGCCGATCGAACGGCTCGCCAAGCTGCACCGCAACGACGACCTTCACCGCAAGCTGCTCGTCGAGAGCTGCGTCTTCCGAGCGGTCGCCGAACTGCTCGGCAAGGACCCCTGGGACCTCGCACCTGGCCGCTTCGGCCACTACTGACCGTCGCGAATTCCGGGCGCCTCAAGGGAACTACCGCGTCAGCGACAGCACCGTCACCACCACGATCAGCGTGCCGACAACTCCCGCCGTCAGCCCGAGGCTGAACCATCGAGCACGGCCGTACATTCGCTGTGGTGGGCACGGTAGCCCCGATCGAGGCCCTTCGCCGGGCTTCATCGTCACTGGACCGGGGTTGCCTGGTCCCATTCCCAAGCTCATGATTCGACACTATCGCGAGCGGGCGTCTCGATGAAGGACCTGGCTCAAGTCACCTCGGGTAGACGGTGATCGGCTGCGCAGATGGCCCCGGCGGGTTCAGCGCGAACGACGACGACGCTCCGTCGGATGTGAGGCTGACGGATGCCTGCAGCCCTTTCGCCCCCTGCAGCGTGTACGACGCGCTGCCGGTCACTGCCGCCGCGATCGCGGAGTGCGCAGGGACCTTCAGCGACTTCGACGCCGTGCCAGGCCTCATGAGCGTCACCGACGCATCCTTCGCCGTCGTGTTGGCGAGGTGCAGCTTCGGCGAACCGCCGGAGGGCACGGCGAGCAGCGCCGTGTCCTGCAGCGGGGATGACGCGACGAACCACGCGAAGTCCTGCGTGGCCGCCTCCGCCTGTGCGGTCGCCGACTCTCCTGAGGAGGGTGCGGCTGCGGCATCCACCGTGCGTGCCGCAGCGACGACGGGGCCGTTGGCGCTGATCCGCACCGTGTACGACCCGTCGATGATGTGATCGAAGGTCACCTCGCGCACTGCGCCGCCTTGCAGCGTCGCCTGTGCTGTTGCAACGATGACCTTGCCGGACTCCGAGGTCGCCGTCACGGTGGCGTGCACCGTCGAGGTGCCGGTCGCCAGTAGTCGCACCGATGGCAGCAGGCTCGACGCGCCGTCCGCCCCGCCGCTCAGCCTTGCGGTGTTCGCGACGACCATGCCGGGAATCACCAGGTTGCGCGCCGGCGACGCCGTCGGCCCAACGAGCTCGACGCCCTGGGGCGCCAGACCCTGCACAGCGCTCTGCTGCAGCGATGCGTAGATCGTGCCGCCGGTCGACTGCACACGCACCACGGATGCCTGCGCATTCGGCACGATTCCCGCGAGAGGCACCACGAGCTGCGACCCCGCTCGCACGACGATGCCGCGTGCGGCCGGCGCCTGCGCGACGCCCGCCTCGCTGTACACCGTGAGGTTGACGGTGTCCTGCACCGCCGACGGGTTGCTGAGCAGCACGAGGCTGGTCGAGCCGAGTGTCGTCGAGCCTGCGACGAGCCAGCTGTCGGCGCTCGCCTCACCACACGATGCGGCGGCGAGTCCGGCGATGTCAGACTCGGATGCCACCTGTGATTGGGTTCCCGCGATCAGCGGCCGCTGCGTGGCACCCGATGTCTGAGTGCTGATCACGCGCGGCGCGCCTGGGCCGTTCTGCACGCTGGGCGTGGAGAGGCTGATCTGCTTGATCGCCGTCGTGGCGGTCTTCTCGGTGGTCGGGGATCCGAACGACGAGAACGACGTGGCACTCGTCGGGTCGCTCTGGTCGAGCAGTCCGCCGGGGCAGACCCGTTCCTGATCGGCGGGCACGGGCGTCACGGTCTGTCCGACGGGAGCGACGTGCAGCTGCGGCAACGGAAGCAGCGCGGCAGCGGCCAGCGCCGCGGCCGCGACACCGGTGCCGACGATTCCGACGAGCACGCGCACGCCGCCGCGCGCGATCGAGCGCTTACTCGGCATGCTGATCACCCTCCTCGGTCGGCCGTGCCGGTTGGTCGGCATCGGCTCTTTCCGCGGGCCCGCCTGCACGGGATTGCGCGGGCTCGTCGGCATCGGCTTCCACGTCTTCGGTTTCCGCTGGTTCCTGCGCGTCTGCGGCCTCCGCCGGCTCCTCCGCGTCTGCGGTCTCCGCTCCGTCCGGCTCGGCAGTTTCCTCGTCACCCTCGCCGGACGCCGGGGCCGTGTCGTCGACGGCGGTGCCCTCCGCTTCCGGCCCGGCGTCGACATCCTCGTTCGCCGCATCCCGGGCGTCGTCGTCTGCACCGTCGCCGGCTTTCGCCCGCTTCGGACCCTTCTTCTTGCGGCGGGTCGTCGCGGCCGATGTCGCGGCCAACTCCGCGGCCGTCGGACGCCGCAGTGTGCCGAGTTCTGTACGACCGGTCGGCAGTGCCAGCAACACGGTGATGCCGAACACCACCCCGAGCACGATCAGCACGAGCAGACGCTGCCAGCCACCGGCATCCGCCGGCACCGGCACGCTGGAGGTCTGCTTCGGCACGCTCCACAGCATCGAATCGTCGGTGGACGCCACCTGGGTCAGCAGCGCGTTGGCGTCCAACGCCGTCTCGGCGCGCTGCTGGGTCGCCGAGTCCTGCGAGAGTCCCTCCCCCGCCGTCGTCTGCAACAGCACGAACGAGACGCCGAAATGCTTCAGGAGTGCCGAGTCATTCATTCCGCTCGTCGACGCGAGGTTGCCGGCAAGGGTTGCGAGCTTCTTCTCGTCGGGACTCAGCACCGTGCTCGTCGAGCTCAGCGTGCTCTGGTCATCGAGGGAATCGCCGACGCCGTGCAGCAGCTGGGCGGCTAGGGAGCCGTCCTTCTGCGGGCTGAGTCTGAGCGTTCCGGTGCGCGGATCCGTCTGAGCCCTCGCGGTCACATAGGCGGGGAGAACGGCGCCCGCGCCAGGCGCCACGGCGGATGTCTGCATCGGCACCGCGATCGCGACCGGCGCGACCGCGATCGCGACGAACGCCACCGTGACCGTCGCCGGGATGATCGCGAATCGTCCCAGCGCAACAAGTGCCATGGTCGCGGCAGCGATCAGGCCCAGCCAGTACAGGCTCAGGGCGCTTCCCGACCAGAGCGGAACGGATGCCGCACCCGACGACGCAAGCGACACCTGCGAGGCGAGCACCGCGGTGGCGAAACCGAGCAACGCCCCGACCAGGCACAGGGTCGCCCTGATCGTTCCGCGCAGGAACAGCGCGAGCAGCGCAAGAATGGCGATCGGTGCCACCAGGATCGGCACGACGATCGAAGGCACAGTGCCCGATGCCCCGAGCTGTGCCGCCATGGTCTGCCAGCCGCCGAGGTCGGCATCCGCGAATCCGAGGGCGAGATGCAGCGGATGCGCCGCCGCGCCCGGCAGCGGAACCCCCGGGTCCGCGAATACGGCAAGAGGCGTTCCACGCGTCGTCTGCTGCCACACGAGCGGGGCGAACAGCACCAGCGTGGGAATGGGGATGCAGAGCACCCGCCCGACGCCGCGACCGCTGAGCGCAGCGGCGATGATCCACGCGACGACGAGAGCCGGCGCGAGAACCGGCGAGCAGGCGACGACCGCCGCGGCGAGCAGAGCCGTGGTGGCGGCCGCAGCCCACGAGCGCTTCGCCGCGATGCCCGCGAAGAACAGCCACGGAAGCAACAGGTGCACGATGACGGCGGCGGGGCGACCCTGCTGAAGCGCGTCGAAGAGCATCGGGGCCAGCGCCCAGACCAACGCGAACGTCGCGCGCAGCACGGCTCGGTGCGTGAGCCGGGTCGCCAGGAACCAGGCGCCGAGGGCCGCCAACGGCATCGCTGCGAACCAGAGCAGCACGAGCACGAACGACGGTTGCCAGAACGTGATCGAGCCGAGCACCGCGAGCACAGCGGTGAACGGATCGGCGGCACCCACGAATCCGATTCCGATGTCGCGCCATCCGTAGCCGAGGTTCGCCCAGAGACCACCGATGTCGTTCAGAGGCAGGATGCCACCGCCGCTCATCTGCGACGACCCGAGCAGGGGTGCGAACAAGGCGATGCTCATCAACGCCGTGGCCAGCACCACCCAGGCGCCGCCCCCGCTGAAGAAGTTGAGTTCGCGCCGCTCGCCGTGCATGCGCACCAGGCTCGCCTCGCGCTTCTGGGCACGCATACGGCGCACCTCGGCGTGCGGGATGCGCAGCGGCGCGATCGCGCCCCACTTAACCGTTCGCACGCGCTTGATCGCCGCGCGTGCCTGGCCGACGCGACTGCCGCCGAAAGCGGTGGAGAAGGCGGCGGCGAGCTCACCGCTGATCGCACCTGGCTGCTTGCCGATCAGGAACACGATCGATCGGATGACCGCGAGGGGCACCAGCGACAGCCAGTGGAAGATCAGTGCGAAGCCCGAGGAATACGTCATGCGCCGGTGCAACTGAGCCGCGCGCCTCTGCCGGTGCTGTCGTCGACGCACGCCCCCCTTGGGTGCGCGCTTGGGACTGCTGACGCCGTCGTCGGCGGACGCAACGCGTGCCGTCGGCACGATCACGACTCGATGCCCGGCGAGCCGGGCCCGTACACCGAGATCCAACCCGTCGTCGAACACCGGAAGGCCAGGATCGAAGCCACCGAGCTGTTCCCACACGACGTGCCTGATCAGCATGCCGGCGGCGGGGACGGCGAGCATGTCGCTCGTGCGATCGTGCTGCGCCTGGTCGAACTCGTCCTCGACAACCGAGACCGTGGTGCCGAACGGCGTCATCGAGAGCCCGAGCTCCCGGATCAGGGACGCATCGTCCCAGTCGACGAGCTTCGGGCCGGCGATCGCGACCGACGGCGAAACAGCGACGGTCTCGATGAGGCGGGCGAGGGCATCCGCTTCAGGCGCGGTGTCCTGCCCGAGAAACCAGAGCCAGTCGTCGTCGGAGGTCGCAGGCGGAACGACGCGCGCAGCGACACCCAACGCCGTACCGTATGCAAGCTTCTCGGTGGATGCCAGCAGCTGGTCGGGCAGGGCCTCCGCGGCGACCGTCGTCGTCTTCTCGTCAGAGGCGACGCCGATCACGACGAGCGAGTCGACCGCGCGGGTCTGGGCTGCTACGGCATCCAGGCTGCGTCTGAGGTGCTCGGGGTCGCGTTGTGCGACGAGGATCGCGGTGACTGTCGGAGGCATCGCGGCAAGCCTAGGCAAAGGCGTGCGCAATACCGGGGACCGGGGTCGCGTGCTTCACGAATTGGTCCCCCGGTCCCCGATCGTCACGCGACCCGCGGCTCTTAGGCCGTCAGCCAGCGCGGCGACGCAGCTTGCGACGCTCTCGTTCCGAGAGGCCACCCCAGATACCGAAGCGCTCATCGTTCTGGAGCGCATACTCCAGGCACTGAGCCCGCACCTCGCACGAGGTGCAGATCTTCTTGGCATCCCTCGTCGATCCGCCCTTTTCAGGGAAGAACGCCTCGGGGTCCGTCTGCGCACACAACGCATCCGATTGCCACGACAGAGGATTCTCTTCATCCTCTGCGCGCGACGGAACCCCCGGCACCCCCAGCCGAACAGGATCGACGAACCAGTTTTCAGGTACCCCCGGTCGATATTCGCTTATAGCCATATCGATCTCCCCACATGTGTTGCCACGCGCACTGCGCGTTTCACTAATTACAGCGGTGTAGTTCGATCGCGTCAAGTCGCAAATCGTAAAGCCTCAACTCGCGCTGGAGGGTTCGCGACTCGCCGAGAAACACACAACGATTTCTCCGCGGAGTGTCGTCGAGACGTGAGCGCCGCACCATGGCGCGGATCACCGCGGTCGGCGGTTGCGACACGCCCGACCGCGGGGTTCGGCCCCTGCTGGTCGAGTAGCGCCCGCGAAGCGGTCGCGCATCGAGACCGCGCCGAGGGTCTCGATACGCGACGCCTCCGGCGGCGCTACTCGACCAGCGGGGACGGGGCGCTACTCGGCCGGCGTGGAGGCGGCGGATGCCTGCCTGGCCCGCCAGGCACTGGCCACCATGTCGGTCAGGCTGTGGCGCATCTTCCAGTCGAGGTCGCGGGCGGCGAGTTCTCCCGATGCGACGATGCGGGCCGGATCCCCCGGCCGACGCGCCGCGATCTCCGGCGTGAAGTCGATGCCCGTCACCTCGGCGACGGTCGACATGATCTGGCCGACGGAGACGCCGTCGCCGCTACCCAGGTTGTACGCGGACTCGAGCGCGTGATCCGCCTCGAGCCGCTGGGCGGCGACCACGTGCGAGTGCGCCAGGTCCGAGACGTGCACGTAATCGCGCACGCACGTGCCATCCGGCGTCGGGTAGTCGTCGCCGTTGATGCGCGGAGTGCGTCCGTCGAGCAGGGCGTCGAACACCAACGGGAAGAGGTTGTGGGGGCTCGTGTCGTAGAGAGCGTCGTATCCGGATCCCACGACGTTGAAGTACCGAAGGCTCGAGTGCCGGAAGCCCTTGGCGACCCCCTGATCGCGCAGCAGCCACTCTCCGATCAGCTTCGACTCGCCGTAGGGCGACTCGGGCGCCTTGGGGGTGTCCTCCATTACGAGGTCGACGTCGGGAGATCCGTACACCGCGGCGCTGGAGGAGAACACGATGGTGCCGATGCCGGCATCCTCCATCGCGGCCAGCAGCGTCGCCGTGCCCGTCACGTTCTGCTCGTAGGTGTGCAGCGGGCGCCGCACCGAGACCCCCGCGTACTTGTAGCCGGCGATGTGCATCACACCAGTGATCGGATGCTCCGCGAAGGTGCGCGCGAGCAACTCGCCGTCGAGGATGGTCCCGCGAACGAAGGGCTCTCGCCCCGACACGAACGACTCGT